>JAZPZP010000126.1:0-11017 GCA_045544695.1 Eubacteriales bacterium
GTTTGCACCGTTGTTGGTCAGCATCAAATGTGGTCAGCACAAAATCTTAATTTTAAAACCTCTCGGCGGATTGCCTCCAGCGGCGGACTCGGAACAATGGGCTACGGCTTCGGTGCTGCAATCGGTGCAGCATACGGAACGAGAGAGCGAAGTGTTCTCGTTACCGGTGATGGTAGCTTTGGTATGAATTTGAACGAGCTTGCAACCGCGGTGAGATATAATGTTCCAATTGTGGTAATTATTATGAACAATGGTGTGCTTGGTATGGTGCGTCAATGGCAAACACTTTTCTACGATAAGCACTATTCCAACTCTGTTTTGGAACGAAAAACGAACTTTCCGGCTTTTGCAAAGTCTTTTGGTGCGGATGGCGAAGCAGTAACAACGCCGGAAGAATTAGATGCGGCTCTTGGGCGTGCTTTTAATGCAGAAGGACCGTATGTAATCGATTGCAAAATTGATAAAGATGAATTTGTTCTTCCCATGCTTCCACCAGGCGGCAGTATGGATGAGATAATTACAAAATTGGAGGTGGAATTATGAACCGATATACATTAGCGGTGCTTGTGCGAAATCAATTCGGCGTGCTAAACCGACTCACAAGTATGTTCCGCCGCCGTCAATTCAATATCAGCTCAATTACTGCCAGTGAAACAGAATCGGAGAAGTACTCCCGCATCACATTTGCTTTCGACGGCGAGGAAAATGGAAAGCAACAACTTATAAATCAGCTATATAAATTACCGGATGTGTGTTCTATTAAAGAATTGACTCAAAATAATTCCTTGAGCTGTGAGTTGATGCTGATTAAATTAAAAAACGATCCGGCTTCACGCGATGAAATTCATGCGGCAGCTGAAGCGTTTAAGGCGGAAACGATTGATTACAGCAAAGATTCTATTGTGCTTCGTCTTATTGGAGACAGTTCAAAAATGGATGATTTTATTTCGCTTGTTCGAGATCATACTATTCTCGAAATCTGCCGCACAGGCACTGCATCAATTGAAAAAGGCAGTTCAACACTTAGGCATAATTTGAATTTATAGAAAGAGGTAATTAAAATGTCAAACAGAATTTTTTATCAGCAGGATTGTGATTTACAAAAGCTTAGTGGCAAAACCGTTGCCATCATCGGCTACGGCTCGCAGGGACACGCTCACGCGCTCAATTTAAAGGATAGCGGTGTCGATGTTGTCGTTGGTCTTTACGAGGGTTCGAAGAGCTGGACAAAGGCGGAAGCGCAGGGACTTCGTGTTATGACTTCGGCCGAGGCTGCAAAGGTTGCGGATATCATTATGATTCTTATTAACGATGAAAAACAGGCGGCACTATACAAAGAGTCGATCGAACCTAATTTAACCGAAGGTAAAACTCTTGCCTTTGCTCACGGCTTTAACATTCACTTTGGTTGTATTAAGCCGCCGAAGAATGTAAATGTTATTATGGTTGCGCCCAAGGGTCCGGGCCACACCGTTCGCTCTGAGTACCAGGCGGGCAAAGGTGTTCCTTGTCTTATCGCGGTTGAGCAGGACGCTACCGGGGATGCATGGGATTTAGGTCTTGCTTACGCACTCGGAATTGGTGGCGCGAGAGCGGGAGTGTTGGAAACTAACTTCCGCACAGAAACAGAAACAGACTTGTTCGGTGAACAGGCAGTTTTATGCGGTGGTGTTTGCGCTCTTATGCAGGCGGGTTATGAGACTTTGGTCGAGGCCGGATATGATCCGAGAAATGCATATTTCGAGTGTATTCACGAAATGAAACTCATTGTTGATTTGATCTACCAGAGTGGTTTTGCAGGAATGAGATATTCTATCTCTAACACTGCAGAATATGGCGATTATGTAACAGGACCTAAAATTATTACCGAGGACACCAAAAAGGCTATGAAGCAGATTCTTAAAAATATTCAGGATGGTACTTTTGCAAAAGATTTTCTTCTCGATATGTCAAGTGCCGGTGCTCAGGTTCATTTTAATGCTATGAGAAAGCTCGCGAGTGAGCATCCTTCCGAAATTGTAGGTGAGGATATCCGCAAGCTGTATAGCTGGAGTGACGAGGATAAGCTCATCAATAACTAACGGGGGTGTAGTAATGAGTAAAGAAAATATAGTTGACGGGGTTCAGAATGCACCACACCGCAGCTTGTTTCATGCGCTTGGTCTTACGAAAGAAGAACAAAAACGACCTCTTATCGGTATTGTCAGTTCTTATAATGAAATCGTACCGGGTCATATGAATATTGATAAAATTGTCGATGCGGTAAAAATTGGTGTTGCAATGGCCGGCGGTACGCCGATTGTTTTTCCTGCGATTGCCGTTTGCGACGGTATCGCTATGGGACATACTGGAATGAAGTATTCTCTTGTAACCCGTGATTTAATTGCCGATTCTACTGAGGCGATGGCTCTTGCTCACGGCTTTGACGGTCTTGTAATGGTGCCAAATTGCGATAAAAATGTTCCGGGACTTTTGATGGCTGCGGCGCGAGTAAATGTTCCTACTGTTTTTGTTAGTGGAGGACCGATGCTCGCCGGCAGAGTAGAGGGTAAAAAAACAAGCCTTTCGAGTATGTTTGAAGCGGTTGGTGCCTACAATGCAGGGAAAATTGACGATGCAAAGCTTCTCGAATATGAGTGCAAAACTTGCCCAACCTGTGGATCTTGCAGTGGTATGTATACTGCAAATTCAATGAATTGCCTTACAGAGGCGCTCGGTATGGGACTTCGCGGCAACGGTACAATTCCAGCTGTTTATTCAGCGCGAATTGAACGTGCAAAGCACGCAGGTATGGCGGTAATGGAGCTTATAAAGAAAAATATCTGTCCTCGTGATATTATGACAAAGGAAGCACTTATGAATGCATTGACTGTCGATATGGCGCTTGGCTGTTCTACCAACAGTATGCTTCATCTGCCTGCTATTGCAAACGAGTGTGATGTTGAACTTAATCTTGATATTGCAAATGAAATCAGTGCAAAAACTCCTAATCTTTGTCACCTTGCACCTGCAGGTCGTACATATATGGAAGATCTTGATGCAGCGGGCGGGGTTTACGCGGTTATGAATGAGCTTAGCAAGAAAAAATTGCTTAATACCGATTGTATAACCGTAACCGGTAAGACTCTCGGAGAAAATATTAAGAACTGTAAAAATCTTGACCCCGAGGTTATTCGTCCGATTGAAAACCCCTATAGCGAAGAGGGCGGTATCGCAGTGCTTAAGGGAAATCTTGCACCGGAGGGAAGCGTTGTAAAACGCTCTGCAGTTCTTCCGGAGATGCTTGTACACGAAGGTCCTGCAAAGGTGTTTGACTCCGAGGAAGAGGCGCAGGCGGCCATCAATTCGGGGAAGATTGTAGCCGGTGATGTAGTGGTTATCCGCTATGAAGGTCCAAAGGGTGGCCCAGGTATGCGCGAGATGCTAAACCCGACATCTGCAATTACGGGTATGGGACTCGGAAACAGCGTTGCACTTATTACAGATGGACGCTTCAGTGGTGCTACACGCGGCGCTTGTGTTGGACATATAACACCTGAAGCTGCATCCGGTGGTATGATTGGTATTGTTGAAGATGGAGATATCATAAGCATTAACATACCTGAAAATATCATTGAGCTTAAGGTTGATGAATCAGTGATTTCTGAGCGTATGAAGAACTTTGTTCCTAAGCAAAAAAAGCTTTCGGGATATCTCAAACGATATGCAGCACTTGTTTCCGGTGGTGCATCAGGGGCGGTTTTGAATTAATATGAAAAACATAAGAGAAAAACTAAATACATTGTGCATATTCAGAGAATTGTTAGGAGATCCGGTGGTGCACCAACTATGTATTTATCTTAAAAAACCCACCTGTGCAGCATATGCAGAATTTGTATCAGTTCTTTATAATGCAAACGGCGGAAACTTAGGTGAATACATAAAGGAGCTATGCTTTAATAGCGAAAATATATACGTGCGAACACTCGGACTTGGTAAGAATATTCCAAAGTATATCCTCTCTGCTCTCGAGTCGGAGCTTGACACTCTGCAAGAGGTGGCTGCGCTTGACAAGGAAAAGCTTTGCGGGTCACTGGGATATGATGGATTCTTGCCTGAATTTACGACGACACGCCTGCAATTAAAGGATATTTATTTGCACCGAGCAGAAAATGTCGATAAATATGGATATGGAATTTATGCAAAGTACCATATGTTTTATGTGGATGACAGGGGAGATATTACCCCTGTATTGCACCCTGATAAAACAGAACTTTCAACCCTTGTTGATTACGATAGGGAAAGAAAAATAATACTCGACAATACTAAGGCGTTACTCTGCGGCAAGCCCGCGGCGAATATTTTGCTTACGGGTGACGCCGGTACCGGGAAATCGTCTACTGTAAAAGCGGTGGGCAATGCCTTGTGGAATGACGGACTTCGAATAATTGAAATCCGCAAGGATCAACTTCGCAGCATACCGAAGATTTTAGACGAACTTTCAAACAATCCGCTTAAATTTGTTCTGTTCATAGACGATCTTTCTTTCCTGAAAGACGACGACAACTTTAATGCACTCAAAGCGGTGCTTGAAGGCTCGGTCACGGCAAAATCCTCCAATGTGGTTATTTATGCTACAAGCAATCGTCGCCATATTATTAAAGAAAAGCTTTCGGACCGAGAAGGTGATGATGTACATCGCAACGATACAATGCAAGAGCTTATTTCCTTGTCCGAGCGCTTTGGAATTCATATAACTTTCTCCAAACCCAATAAGGAAACTTTTCTGCGTATAGTACATTACTTAGCAGAAAAAAGCGGTATTGATATGCAGGAAAATGAGCTTGAGGCGCTTGCGGAGCGGTTTGCTTTGGAACGCGGCGGAAGATCTGCGCGTCTTGCGCGGCAGTTTATCGACAGATTGCTTGCAAGGTAAAATTTGCTTGAAGAAAGTATTGGGCGGTAGTATAATTAAGATGGAACTATAAAATACCGAAAAGAGTGGGATTATGAGCAAAAGAGAGATGTTAAAACGATATTTGCTGTTTATAATTGGTCTATTATTTATGGGAATAGGTGTAGCTTTTACAAAGCGCGCTGAGCTTGGCGTTTCGCCTATTTCATCTGTTGCGAATGTTGTTAGTATTAAATTTACTTGTTTCTCTTTTGGGACATGGCTTACGATTTCAAATTGCGTTTTATTGCTCGGGCAGTTTTTGATCTTGCGTAAGAATTTCAAGTTGATTCAGCTTTTGCAGATTCCACTGTCATTCCTGTTTGGGTATTTTACAGACTTCGGGTTGTGGATTGCAGATAAAATACCGAACGATATATATGCTGTTCAGCTTTTATTGGTTTTGAGCGGTGTTGCAATTCTCGGTTTTGGAATAACGCTCGGGGTCATTGCGGATGTAATCCTCAACTCGGGAGAAGCATTTGTAAAAGCTCTTGCCGATGTGACAAAGAAAGACTTTGGCAATATGAAGATTGCTTTTGATGTTACCTGGGTATTGCTTTCAATTGTGCTTTCATTACTTTTCTTTGAGGGTAAGCTTTACGGAACCCGCGAGGGAACTGTTGTTTCAGCGATACTTGTGGGCTTGACGGTTAAAATTTTCCGTAAAGCACTACAGAAGCCGCTTAACAAATTGTTGACAAATAAAAGTCGCTGCTAATTAGCAGCGACTTTTACACTATTTACGGAAAATCTGACTTTAAAACGAATACTTGCTAAAACCATAAGAGCATGATTTAGTGTTATAGTGTTACTTTTGACTTTTTGTAATGTCTTGTATGATTATCTGTAAAGGCATAGTTTATTCCTTTATTAATTCTGTTATTATAATACTATATCAAAAAATAAAGGCAAGTTTTTGTCTGCGTGAACAAAAGAAAACAGAGAGTGTTATAAAAACACCCTCTATTTTCTTTTTTGGCTTTATTTATGACATAGAGATTATCAAGCTATTTCTGATAGCTTGCCCAATCGACATTGTCTAAAAGTGCAGTCCATTTTTCGTAAATATCTGTGATATGCTCGTAGTCGTGGCTGTTTGTTGCTTCCTGAATTGCAATGTAGTACCAGCGAGACTTGTCATTATTATCAGGCCATGTAATCATATCCGGGAGTAAATCATTCGTGGTCTTCGGGATGCGATGGAGGACACGGTTTATGAGTACCATTGCCTCGGCGCGGGTAATCTTATTATTCGGACGGAAGGTTTTGTCTTCATATCCCTTGATCCAACCGCGAGCAGCAGCCTCGTGGATATAATTCTCTGCCCAGTGGCCTGAAATATCGGTAAAGTCTTCTTTTACTTCTATCTCAGAATCATCAAATCTTGCACAAATTGCTGCGAATTCAGCGCGTGTAATTGGGAGATTCGGCGCGAATTTATTATCTGCAAGACCATTTAAAATTCCGAGCTTAGACATTGTGGAGATTGCTGATGTGTACCATGCACCCGGAAGAACATCAACATAAGAGCCAGTGAGTGTGAAGTTTGCATCTCTTATATCAGACTTGAGTAATCTGAAGAATATTGCAGCAACTTCGGCACGGGTAATGTTGGAATTCGGACGGACGGTACCATCCTCGTAGCCGATTACATATGCAATGTGCTCGTCACCGTTTAACATATCCGGAACAGGGGAGATTATGTCATCTTCATCCTGAACAAATTCATCATCGTCCTTAATCCAAGCTGCATAGACGGTGATATTACGGTTCATTGTAACGGATGTTACAAGCTCGGTGAGACCTTCGTTTGTATGCCAACCGTCAAAAATGTAGCCTTCACGAGTCGGAGTTTTTGTAATTTCTACAACCTCGCCCGGATTGTACTTTTCAGAACTGAATGGTGTGCCGCCGTTACTGTTGTAGGTGAGCGTGTATTTAATACTGCCGCCACCGCCACCGCCACTTGGAGGTGTCGGAATTGCTTCGTACTGTGCGATGTATACGTAAGCGACATCGGATTCGTTTACTGTTGCATTTGTGAGCGTATTGCTGTATTCGGAAAGGATTGCCTGACCGCTTTCACCTGCGCGGGTGCGAACACTCTTCCAGCCAATAAAGTTGTAGCCGTCTTTTGCAGCTGGTTCAAGTACACGGTGGTCTGCCATGAGCAGAACTGCGTGTGCATCTGATGTTGTGTCGTCATAAGTGGTTTCACTGTTGCCGTCATTGTGTACCCAAACGCCGTCATTCGGGTCTACGATGATGTATTCGTGTGTTTCGGTGTCATCCTGTGACGGCTCGTTATTTTCCGGATCATCGTTATCATATGTAACGGTTGTTGTCGGAATCGGAGCCTCGGAGTTAAATCCACCGAAAATGGTTACATTGTGTGCAGGCATCTCAAATCTACCTGTTAAGTCTGTATTCGGATGGAGATTGATATCCTGTGAGTACCAACCGTTGAAGGAATACTTGATTCCGTCGGGAGCTACATCCACGCCGTTAAGAAGCTTTCCATTAACAGTGAAGCGATAACCAAATTTAACCGGTTCGCTTGCAGGTAAGTGATATTTGTTTGCAATATACTCTGCCTGCGGCTCAAGCCAAGCATAAGAAACGGTATAGGTTTCGCGGTCATAATAAACCTTTAAAACGGTTGAGCCATCAGCTGCAACGATATCGTCTTCATTACTATTTGGGTGTGTCGGATTGAGGTGGAATCCCTCGAAGTGCTTGATCTTTGCTGAAACCTTATCGCCTGTTTTTGCAGGGAGGTCGCGTTCTCTCTCTACTTCGCGATAAGAGCCGTTCAACTGCTCCTGATAATATGCAATATCGTATTTATTATCAGCAGCTACATAGCTTCCGACAAAGTGAATATTAAGATCAGGCATCGGGAATGTTCCACCGGACTCAAGAACACCGGCAACAGTTGAAACACTTGGAACCCAACCTGTAAACTCATAACCCGGAATTGTTGCAGCGGTTGCGCCTGTAACGGTTTGACCATAGTAATAGTCATTGTTATCTACCGGAGCAGCCGGCATTGTAACGCCGGTAATCGGAGTGTACTCGTAGGAAACATTGTTTGTGTTCTTTGTGTAGTAGAGCTTGAGAACAAGATTTCCACCTGCGGGGTCACCTTCAAGGAGAGAAGGCGCTGATGTGTATGGGCTGTAACCGTGGTAGTCAACCCATGCAATCTTTTCTGTTTCTCCTGCAGTTCCTTTGCGGGTCTCACTAAAGATTCTGCCGAACTTCTTGGGAGCAACGGAGGTATCGTCCACCTCATCATAGCTGTGCGGATAATGACCTGCAGTCTTTTTGTTTGTAGTATCATCCACGCCGTCTATGATTTCAACATAGTGTTCAACTTTGTACTCGACACCGTTTTTTATTGGCTCAAAGTGAGCGATGAAGGTGATGTCGTGTACCGGCATTGTAAATTCGTTGTTTGAAACTTCAAGGTCGACATTTGTCGGTGTCCAACCAACGAAGGTATAATCGTTAAGTGAAAGCGGAGCTTTTACCTGTACGGTCTCGCCGTACTTATGCGTAATCTGCTGTCCGTTTTCAAGGTTGTAATCATCCGGAATTGCAGGCCAAGCTGCAGGAGGATTATCAGTATTATACTTATAAGTTACCTTGTATTCGTTTGCTGTGAAAGTACCTCTGATTGTAACATCCTTTTCAGGCATTGCAAACTTGTTTGCAGAAACTGTTACATCAGTTGTTTCCCAACCGGAGAATGTATAACCTTCCTTTGTAGGTGCAGATATTAAGGTGTGCTCGTGTGACGGCATAAGATATGTGTAGTCATATTCCTTGCCGTCTACAAGATATGTTACCTTGTTCATAAGCACAGCAGGGGAAGCAACCTTTGCTGCAATGTTGTCGTGGGTGTCTTCGATAAGCGCATTGCCGTTATTTGTTACAACCCAACCACCGGCAGCTTTGATATCTTCCTTATGTCTTTCAATTGCGGTGTAATCGGGTTTGAGCTCTATGGTTATAATAAGTTTCTTACCGTAGTTTCCACCGTTTCTCGGGGTATCGGAAATGTAGTTTTCGTCAAAATCGAAGCCACTTACAATAATTGTGCTGTTATTATTTTCAGTACTTACGGTAACATTTGCATCCTGCGGAGTATCCCATGTTCCGTCGTGCTTTCTTGCAGCGGTCTGAACGATTACATCATCTGCAACAGTGCCTGTTTCGAGGCCAAAGTATGTTGAGATGTGGTCGTAGACCATTGCGTCCTCACCGAGTGTTATTGTCGGAGCACCAATCTGATGAACGATGGTATCAAAGATCATCTCAAGACTCATATCTGCTGACGGAGTCATATAATATCCCGAAGAAATGCTTCCATCCCCCGGAACGATTGTTGAACCGGAAGCGGTAGCGTTCGGGAAGTTACTCGAGAGATAGTGCATAAATTTGTTTCCGCTTTCATAATCGGGAGCTTCCAGGACAGAGGCATCTGCATGTGATTCCATACTGATTGAATAAATAACGGTATCTGCCTTCTTGAGGTTTGATGCATAGTTAACTGCACTTGCGGCAACGGATGAGCTGTACTCACTTCCATGTGTCGGGGTACCGTCGGTAAATACGATGACAACTTCTTTTCTGTTTGCAACATCGCTGTCATCTCTGTTATAAAGAACCTGCTCTGCAAGATTCATACCATAGTCAACTGCTGTTGCACCGCCCGGCTTAAGGTTTGAAACTGCAGTTGTAAACTCATCTACATTTGTTGAATTTACGCTTTTGAGTTCTTTGACTACCTGAGTATAGTTATAAGTGTTGTTATTATAAAAATTATCGCCAAAGTTTTCCGGAAGAGCAGCGTTTTGAACTGCAGTGTTGCCGGATACGGTTTTTTGACCGGTGTAATAACTATTTCCTGCAAACTTGATAATTGAAATTCTATGCTGCTTTGAAGGATCACTTATTGCAGCATTTTTTGTTGCAGTTTCTTTTATGAACTTATTAACAGCTTCCTGCATTACAGTCATTTTCACTTCGCCGGAAGCAGCAAGCTCACTCCTTGGTGAATAGAACTGAACAACCTCGTAGCTCTCAGCTCGATCGGGAGTAATGGAAGAGTTGAGAACAGGGTAGTAGTTCTTGTTAGTTACATCACTGTAGTAATAGTCATAACGGTTTTCATCGTAGCCTTCTTTGTGGACAACGATGTATTCATCACCAACCTTGATATAATAGTCACCATTTCCCTGGAAACCGTAAAATGTTCTCCACCAATAGTTGGAATAGCGCAAATAATCGTCGCCGTTAACGGGAGCGTATACAGTTTTATATGTATCTTCCTGCTCCTCTTTCATACTACCGGATACATCGAGAACGAGTAGGATATCAGTCGGCATTGTTGAGCTTGTGTTTGTGACCTTACCGGTGGTAAAAGCCTCAATTGTAACATCAACTGAACCGTCAGAGTTCGGAGTAGCGCCCTTTGTGAGAACTATTCCGCTGGACTGATTGTTATTCTCAAGGACATCTGTTGCACGCGCAGACGGTGCTGCAAAGCTAACAGTTCCGGCAATGTTTAATACCATAAGCATTGCGAGTAAAAATGCGGTAATCTTTTTGTTTCTTCTTGTCATAAATATCGCCTTCTTTCTAAAATTGTTTTTTTAAAGCTTCGTTTGAGCAAAAACCTATCAGATCATTTTTGCTCTCCGGGGTGAAGAACTTACAGGAACCGCAATCTGCAAATTTTCCACCTGAGGAATGATGCGGACAGTTATCGCGCACGGAGGTGACGACAGGGTGCCCGTTTTGTGAATATAGCGGAGTTTCTTCAAAATCAGGGTAATCGCCTATATACATATTTGTTTCGCTGTCAAAAGTGAACTTGATTTTGACTTGAATCCCGTCTAAATGAAAGGTTTGGAATTTTTCCATTCGGCAACTCCTTTCTGTTTTATGTATATATTTTACTTGTTATTTTGTTTTTGCGATATACACTTTTGAAATAAAAAAAGTGTATAATAAAAAATCTCCTTCGAGTGAAGGAGATTTTGCTATTTAATTAAGAATTTGTGTAATTCCTTT
>JAZPZP010000127.1:0-12637 GCA_045544695.1 Eubacteriales bacterium
GGTCAAGTGCATGCTCAACATCGATAAATGCTGCCTCGCCACCCATCTTCTGAGCCTCAGCGATTATATGAAGCGAAAGAGTTGTCTTACCCGAAGATTCAGGTCCGTAAATCTCAACAATTCTTCCGCGCGGAATACCGCCGATACCAAGTGCTAAGTCAAGCGTTAATGAACCGGTCGGGATAGCATCAACATTCATTGCTACATTTTCACCCAAGCGCATAACCGCGCCCTTACCGTACTGCTTTTCAATCTGTTCAAGCGCAGTTTCCAGCGCTTTCTTCTTATCTACTGCCATAATTTATTCACCCTCGCTATCTTTTTTAAATCCGGATACGACGCGCTGTATACCCGCAGTATCCTCGACAATTTTAATTTTTTCAATGCCTGCCGCTTTCATAAGACGGGCAACATCACGAGCCTGCTTATAGCCTACCTCAAATGCGATAAAGCCTCCGTCCTTTAAGACTTCAAGCCAACCGCTTAAAATTGCGCGGTAAAAGTCAAGTCCATCCTCGCCGCCGAAGAGCGCGCCCTGCGGCTCGTAATCACGAACCGATGCATCGAGCTCAAGCATCTCCTCATGAGTAATATAAGGCGGATTTGAAATAATCGCATCGAACTTGCCTACTCGCGTATCTGCTTTGTCGAGCATATCACCCGGAACACAGAAAAGTCTGTTTAAAAGCTCATATTTTTTAACATTCTGCTTCGCAAGCTCAACCGCACTCGCAGAAACATCCATAAGAACACCGCGCGCATTCGGGAAAAGATGCGCCAAAGCAATACCGATACAACCGCTTCCGCATCCGAGGTCTAAAAATCTGAACTCGCGCTCGCCGATAAACTTTCTGAAAACTGCTGCTGACCAGTCAACAAGCACTTCAGTATCGTTTCTCGGAATTAAAACCGCAGGGTTAATCTCAAGCTTTATGCCATAGAAATCCCACTCACCAAGGACATACGCAAGCGGCTCGCCCGATACGCGACGCTCAACCATCTTATCAACCTTCTGCTGTATCGCAACAGGCGCGACAAGCTGGCGGTCACGCAGGAATTCATCAGTAGTTCTGCTTGTCGCAGTACAAACGAGATCGCGCGCCTCAAAATCAGCATTCTCAATATTTGCTTTTTTCATTTTCTGTCGTGCATCTAAATAGATATCACCGTAAGTAGCCATCATATCTTCACCTCTTAAATTACCAGTTATCTGTATCATCCGGCGGAATTACCTCTTTGAGGGCGGAAATTGCAACCTCAATCATAGAGTCATCGGGTTCAAAGGTGGTAAAGCCCTGGAACCATACGCCGGGAGCTCTCATAAATCTTGTAAAGAAATTATCGTATCGTCCGATAAGACGGTTTATTTCATAGCTTATCGCAACGACGACGGGCAAAAGCAAAAGCCTTAGTGCCATTCTTATAAGCGGATTGGACCACTCGACAAGCGAGAAGACCAGAATACTTACAATCATAACGCTGAACAAAAAACTCGTTCCGCAACGCGGATGCTCTTTTTTATGCTTGCGAACGTTTTCAACCGTCAGTTCCTCTCCCGCTTCATAACAAAAGATTGTTTTATGCTCCGCACCGTGGTACGCAAAAGTCCTCTGCATATCCTTCATTCTTGATACCGAGAACATAAAGAGAAGGAAAATAACAATTCTGATTACACCTTCAATTAAATTCCGAAGAATTGAATTCTCGACATATTTTGCAATAAAACCCGAAAGAAGCGTCGGCAAGAAAACAAATAACAGAATCGGAATTGCAATTCCAAAAAAGCCTGCAATCGTCATAATAATTTTCTCAAACTTTTCTGCACCGAATTTTCTTTCAAGCCATTTATCAAGCTTTGTCTGCTCCTCTTCGTCATCCGAAAATTCAGCTGAGTAAAAGAGAGCCGACATTCCGCGCTTTAACGATTCATACAAACCTACAATACCGCGGATAAATGGGAGAGAGAAAAACTTAAATCGTTTAAGGGATTTTGCGTCCTCAACCTTAAGTTCAATTTCCCCGTCGGGTTTTCGTATTGATATTGCATACTTTTCCGGGCCGAGCATCATAATTCCTTCGATTAACGCCTGACCTCCGATTGTTGTTTTCTTACAGCTCATTTTTTTCCTCACGAATCTCCTCGATTTCTTCCGTCTGTTTAATGAGCGGAAGGATAATATAAACACAAGTTCCCTCGCCAAAAGTACTTTCGATATTGAGTTCTCCGCCGTGGAGATTAACGATTTCGTCACTTACAGCAAGGCCGATTCCGCTCCCCTTCATTTTTGAGGTTCCCTTATAGAACTTAAGCTTGACATAAGGTAATTCCTCCTCAGGAATTCCCTCACCGAAGTCGCGAATTGCAATTTGTGCATTCTCGCCCTCGATTGTTGCGGAAATTTCAAGCTTTCCGCCCTTTTCACCGTGCTTTACTGCATTGTCCAAAATATTAAAGAACACCTGCTTTAAGCGCTCGTGATCACCATTTATCAGAATATCCTCGTCGCACTGAGTGTATTCTATTTTAATATTTTTCTTCTTAAAGGTCTCGTTATACATAAAGAGAGTTTCTTCAAGCTCAGCTTTTAAGTCCATCTCTTCCATAATGAGCGTAAACTTTCCGCTCTCCATACGCGCAAAGTCTAAAAGCTCCTCAACCATTTTCGCAAGGCGGCGCGTTTCTTTTAAAATTATACCGATACCCTTCTGAGTTTCCTCATCCGCATTGAGTGATGTAAGCGTTTCACCCCATCCGATAATCGCAGTAAGCGGAGTGCGAAGCTCGTGCGACACAGATGAAATAAACTCATTTTTAATTTTCTCTGCTCTCGATATTTCAGCCGACATTTCATTTATTGTATCACAAAGCTCACCGATTTCATCGTCGTATTTCGCCTCGATTTTAACGCCATAGCTTCCCTTTGTTATCTGCTTTGTCGTTTCAATAACTTCGTTTAACGGATTCACAATTGAGCGCACAAAATATCTGTTTGAAACAAAAACGAGCAAGATGATTATGATGCCAATAAGTAATGCTACAACACTTTGGATTATAATGCCGCGGTCGACCTCACGAAGGCTTGTAACATAGCGCATAACGCCGATTACCTGCTGATTCTGTGTAACGAGCGGACCGGATACACTCATAATACGTTCGCCCGTCATCGGGTCGGCACCGATATATTCACCGATTACATTTTCAAGCACCGCTCTGTCGATTTCCGGAGTACCGGGAATTGTTCCCGTCGGGAGACCGGAGGAAGAAAACATAATTCTGCCGTCAGAATATAAAATCTGACGCTCTAACTTATCGCGGTCGGTAAACTCAAGAGTCTGACGGCGCGCATTGTTATAAAACGAATTGAAATTCGTATTAACATTGTCGGTAAAATACCTGGAATTTATAAGCACGCGGTTTTCAAGGTTTGTTCTGACACTTGAATAGGCAAAGTTCATATTAGCAACGGAATAAATAATTACAGCAAGTGCCACAACAAGGACAACATAGACTAAATTATTTAAAATCCATCTTTTTTTAATTCCGCGAAATTTGCCTTTATCCATAGCTTAGGTTCACCTGCCTATTAGTTTCCCCATTTATAACCGTAGCCCCAAACCGTTTGAATATATGTCGGGAACGCGGGGTCATCTTCAATCTTTAAGCGCAAACGCCTTATATTAACATCAACTATTTTAAGTTCGCCAAAGTAATCACTGCCCCAGACTGCTGCGAGCATATCCTCTCGCGATATCGCCTTGCCCGGGTTATCCATAAAGAACTTCATTATCGTGTATTCAACCTGCGTAAGTCTTATGCGCACACCGTTTTTATCGACCGTTCTGTTTCGCGTATTGAGCACAAACGGCCCGCTCACAATGTGTGAAGTGTCCTCGGATACAACATCGCCGATTCTTCTGAAAAGAGCATCAATTCTGGCAATGAGCTCAGTAGGAGAAAATGGCTTTGTCACATAGTCGTCCGCACCAGTCATAAGACCGGTTACGCGGTCGACCTCCTGTGTTCTTGAGGTCAGCATAATAATGCCGATTTTCGAGCCACCTGCTCTGATTCTTCTGCACACCTCGAACCCGTCAATATCGGGAAGCATAATGTCGAGCAGTGCAACGCCAACGTCCTTCTGTTCCTGAAGAATTTCGAGCGCCTGCTCGCCACATTCCGCCTCGACTACCTCGTAGCCGACACGCTCTAAATTTATAACAACGAAGCTTCGGATGCTTGCCTCGTCCTCTAAAACGAGTACTTTCTTCTTCATCTGCTTAACCCTCCGTTAAAATACAACCTCACCGGTTGACCATTCACCTGAGCTGTAATAAAAGCGTTCGGTAATCATCTCTGCGGTGATGTCATAGCCCAAATAGCGTTTTTTATGAATGTTTACTGCGTAAATAACATTGTTTCGCTCAGAAACCTTCTCATATCCGAGCTGTTCCATATACTTTTCGCGATTTTCGCCAGATATAACGGCTACCGTGAAAAGCGCCTCGGGTTCTTTCCCTCCACCAAAACTGTAAAAAGTTGTTGTGTTGTAAGATAAATCATCAATATGACGCGCCGCTATCGTTCGGGATATCCAGTCAAGTGGAAGAGAAATATACCAATTCTCGCTTATCTGCCTGAAAGTATAAGCTTTTTTTATCATCCTGTCGCGCTCGTCAAAACCGTACCAGACGATACCCTCAAGTAATTCCGAATCCACCGGAGCCTGCGGCATTTCCTCAAGCTGTGGAAGCGGTATTTCAAGAGCCATATCACCGTCTATATCCTCGCAGTAACTAGTGATTCTGCGCGCAGTTAACTTACTCATTTTCTCTTCCTCGGAATAGGTTATGTTGCAAAGGGCTTGCTCCTGCCAGACGATAACATCGGTAACAATGCCGGAGGAATTATATTCCTTTTCAACAAATACCGCAGGAAGAGTATCCTTTACATATCCTGAGCGCAGGCGCAAAATTTTCTCAGAATTTTGCGATAGCGGAGCTGTGCTTTTATGTACAAGACTTCCCTCTTCCACCATATATACTGAAATCGCCTGCATTCCCGCTTCATCCTCGGAAACAACGCATAAATCACTTATAACATCGCCGTTAATATCGTATGTAAGATAATAAAGGCCCGCGATTTCACAAAGCTTTTTAATGTCATTTTCCATAACCGTATGAACGGTAACCGAGCGGGCATCACTGTCAGACACACTCCAACCGATAATAAGATCGTTATTACCATTACCGAGCATATCCGCGTAGGCGACATTGTCAACCGTGTCACCGGCACCCTCGATTTTGGTCATAATTTCATAGCCGTCATTGTTTTTCTTTAGGACATAAGCATAACACTTGTAGCTATTTGCCATCTCTCTGAAAAATGCAATACCCTCGTCCACTCCGTCGCCGTCTAAATCGGCAAGCTGAACGGACTGACGATTAGTTCCTCCCTGAGGTGCTACAAGCTCTAATCCCTGAGCCTTAATCTTGCTCAGTTCGTCGTTAAATTCGATGAACTCCGCCGGCATTTCGGGCACGCGAAGAGAACCTTCAACCCGCTCTGTCGTGCAGCCCGAAAGTGTGAGTATCAATATAAGACACGCAATAATTCTACGACGCATAGTCTTCCCTCACAAATGATGATAATATACCTTTTATATTGTAGCATATTTTTTTGCGTTTGCATACAATTATTTTTTATTTTTTCAGGTTTTTTTAATTTGAAAATTGACGAAAGTGTTAATGTCCTTTATAATGTAAATAATAAATTATATAGGAATGGAATGTTTAACTATGGCTATTACTGAAATTTGTACGGTTATATCAATAAAAAAGCTTACGGATACGCATTTTGATATGATTTTAGATGCACCGAAGCTTGCATCTATGGCAAAGCCAGGTCAGTTTGTAAATATCTTATGCGGTCATTGCCGCACTCTTCGTCGCCCAATAAGTATCTGCGACGCGGTCGAGGGTACGCTCCGCCTGGTTTTTGAAGTGCGTGGTGAAGGCACTGCGTATTTATCAAGACGCAAGCCTAACGATAAGCTCGATGTTCTCGGAACACTCGGTTGCGGAACCTTCCCTGTTCTCGACGACGAACGCCCTGTTCTTTTAATTGGAGGGGGTATCGGTGTTCCGCCTCTTCTCTACACCGCAAAGGCACAGAAAAAGGCTCACGCAGTTCTCGGCTTCAAAACCGAGAGCGCTATCATTTTACGAAATGAATTCTACAACGCCTGCGAGAATCTTATGATAACTACTGATGACGGTACCTTCGGCGCTCACGGCACAATCGAAAAGCCGACCGAAATTTTACTTTCACAGAACAATTATTCCGCTGTTATGGCTTGCGGCCCGAAGCCTATGCTCAAGACTGCCGCTCGTCTCGCGAAGGAAGCAGGTGTTCCCTGCTGGCTCTCGATGGAAGAGCGCATGGCTTGCGGAATCGGTGCTTGCCTTGTCTGCGCTTGCAAAACAAAAGGCGAAAACGAAGATGAAAAATTCTCACACGTCTGCAAGGACGGCCCTGTCTTTCCTGCAGATTACATCGTTTGGTAAGGAGGCAATAATATGAATTTATCTGTTAACATAGCAGGAGTTGAACTTAAAAATCCGGTTGTAACCGCCTCCGGCACCTTTGGCTTTGGCCGCGAATACGGCGAATTTTACGATTTAAGTGAGCTCGGTGCAATCTGCGTCAAGGGTCTTACCTTAAAGCCGCGTCTTGGAAATCCTCCTCCGCGTATCGCGGAGACTCCGATGGGAATTTTAAACTCCGTTGGTCTGCAAAATCCGGGTATTGAAAAGTTTATCGAGGAGGAAATTCCTTTCTTACGTCAGTTTGACACTAAAATAATTGCTAACATCTCAGGCTCAACAATTGAAGATTACATTGCGATTGCTGAAATTGCAGGCAATTCCGATGTTGACCTTTTAGAACTTAACATCTCCTGCCCGAATGTAAAGGCAGGCGGTATGGCATTCGGCACATCGGCTACTTTAGTTGAGGACTTGGTTTCCAAGGTTAAAGCGGTCTGCAAACGCCCGCTCATCGTTAAGTTATCCCCAAATGTTACCGATATCACCGAGATTGCGCGCGCAGCCGAGGCTGGAGGTGCTGATGCTTTAAGCCTTATAAACACTCTTCTCGGTATGCGAATTGATATAAGAACCCGCCGCCCGATTCTTAAAAACAATATGGGTGGTATGTCGGGTCGCGCAGTGTTCCCGATTGCTGTTCGTATGATAAATCAGGTCTCTCGCGCCGTCGACCTACCGATTATTGGTATGGGTGGTGTTGCAAGTGGCGAGGATGCAATCGAAATGATGCTCGCAGGTGCAGACGCAGTTGCGGTTGGTACAGCTTGCTTTACCGACCCGATGGCTCCAGTTAAAGTGAGACAGGGTATAGAAAAATACTTAAGCGACAACAATATCGAAAATGTTTCCGACATTGTCGGCCAGGTGATTTTACATGACTAAAATCTATGTTGTGCGCCACGCGGAGGCAGAGGGTAATTTATACCGCCGCGTGCAAGGGCATTACGACGGATATGTTACCGAAAACGGCTATCGCCAGATTGAGGCGCTTGCTGACAGGTTTAAAGATGTTCATGTAGATGCTGTCTACACAAGTGACCTTTTCCGCACGCAGAAAACAGCCGAGGCGATATATCGAAACAAAAACATTCCGCATTTTATTTGTCCTGAGCTTCGCGAAATAAATCTCGGTATCTGGGAAGGTATTCCGTGGGGTGAGCTTATATACACTACTCCCGAGCAGTACGACGCGTGGACAAATTCCCCGCATAAATTTTCTGTCGAGGGCGGTGAAACCTACGCCGAAACCTATACCCGAATAAAAGCTTATCTTGATAAAATCGTGCTTGAAAACCCGAATAAAGACATAGCAGTTGTCAGTCATGGAAGTGCTATAAAAGCTCTACTTTGCGGAATTATGTATGGTGATATGCTTCATTTAAATGACATTGGATGGTGCGATAACACTGCGGTTTCTTGCATTGAGGTTGATGAACATTTAAACTACAAGGTTGTTTTTAAAAACGACAACTCGCATCTCAACGAATTGAGCACTCTCAATCGTCAGAGTTGGTGGAAAAAGGGAGATAACCACGCACTTCATAATCTTTGGTTTAAAAAGGCTTCCCTTCCGCGCGATTTAAAGCTCGCCTGTGACTATCACAAGAAGGCATATATAACAATTTTCGGTGACTGCGCTTTTTCACGCACCGCGTCGAAAATTCATATCGAAAGCTTAAATTCAACTTGTGACGGTGCAATCGCCTTCGCACTGCGCGAGGAAAAAATAATCGGTGCGATTATGCTTGATGCTGATGCAAAGCTTTGCAAGGACGGTGGTCATATTTCGCTTATTTTCCTCGATGAAGAGTTTCGTAATATGAGCTTTGGTATTCAGCTTTTAGGCTATGCCGTAAGTGTTTATCGCGAGCTTGGCAGAAAATTCTTAACCGTCAGAGTTGCAGAGCACAATTCCCACGCGATTGCGTTTTATAAAAAATACGGTTTTTCCGAGTTTGGTCGTGAATCTGACGGCGAAACAAATCAAATTCTCATGAAAAAGCAGATTTATTTTGAGCTGTAAAGGACTTGGTAATGTGACACAAAAATCAAGCAACACCTTCTTCAAAGGCGCTGCAATACTCGCTATTTCAAATATTCTTATTAAAGTTATCGGCGCGGTCTTTAAAATCCCGCTTACGCGCATCGTCGGCGATTATGCTATGGGACTTTATAACACCGCCTATACTTATTACACAATTTTGCTCACGATAGCAACCGCAGGTCTTCCGATTGCGATATCAAAAATGATATCTGAAAGTCGCGCGCTTGGAAAATATTCGCGTGCAAAGCGCATATTTAAAATTGCAGTTTTAACCTGTGCATCTCTCGGCGCTTTCGGAACGCTTATAATGCTTATTGCGCCCGGAGTTTTAAAAGGAACTGCACTTTATACACTGCTATTTAATAACCCGGACACGATCCCGAGCTTCTGGACACTTGCCCCTGCAGTTTTATTTATCTCGGTAACTGCGGCATTCCGCGGATATTTCCAGGGACACGGTGATATGCTCCCGACGGCGCTTTCTCAGCTTACCGAAGCACTTTGCCGTTTATTTATCGGCTTAGCACTCGCGTGGATGTTTATACGAATAGGTCTTGAGCAGAAATTCATCGCGGCAGGCGCAATTTTCGGTATCACTGTCGGAACGCTTTTAGCAGGTCTTTTACTCTTCGCAATTTATCTGCACAGGAAAAAGAAAAACAACTCCGAAAATATTATCCAAGAGAGTTCAAACGATAAAATTTTCGGAAGCTTAATGTCAATCGCCGTTCCCGTAACTATCGGCGCTTTAGTTATTAACTTAACTAATTTTATTGATACGATCATGATTCCCTCGCGACTTTCTTCAATCGGCATTTATTCGCAGACGCGCGTAACCGAGCTTTACGGTATCTATTCAAGCTACGCGGTATCGATGTTTAACTTAGTCCCAAATGTTTTAATTTCGATAAATGCAAGTATAACTCCTGTTGTCGCCGCAGCTTATGCGCGACATGATACCGAGGAACTGCACAAAACATTATCTTCAGCCCTTCGACTTGTAATAATAATTTCAGCTCCGGCAGCTGTCGGAATTTCTGTTCTCTCAAAGCCGATTTTAAGCTTACTCTTCGGCGCAGGAGAGAGTGCAAGCATCGCAGCGGGTGCACTTTCAATTTTATCAATCGGCTCGTTATTCTTATGTATTTCATCGCTTATTTCAACGGTTTTGCAATCACTCGGCAAGGCAAACATTCCTGTTTACAATATGCTTATCGGTGCAGGAGTAAAGCTTCTTGCAAACTTTGTTTTAATTGCAATTGCCGGTGTTGAGCTTCGCGGCGCGGCAGTCGGTACAGTTTTATGCTATGCGATAATTTCAATTTTGAATTTACTTTATCTCGCGAAGTTCATTGGCTTTAAGCCAAGTATCGGCACATATCTCCGCCCAATTATTGCAACGGTTGTTATGGGCGCGGTTGCATTCTTTGTAAACCTTGCAGTTTGCAATCTTCTCGGCACAATTCTCTCACTTGCAATTTCAATCGCTTTAGGTGCGGTAAGTTACGCTGTTGTTCTATTGGCAATTGGCGGAATAACCCGCGAGGATGCGCTATTACTTCCAAAGGGTGAAAAAATAGCAAATCTTTTAAGACTCAAATAAAAAACATCCTCGGTAAAAACCGAGGATGTTTTTTAATGCTTCGCTGTTTCGTTTATGAATTCAGGTTTGAATTTAGAATACAAAAGCTTTTGATTGCTGTAAAGACCGGTATTTCCCGAGAGCATATAGCTTACCGCGCACACAACGAGAATAAACACCGCGTTATTCATTCCAAAAAGCTCAAAGCCGATAAGCATTGACGAAATCGGGCAGTTTGTAACACCACAGAACACCGCTATCATTGAAAGCATTGCTCCGAAAGCTGCATCAAGTCCTATAAACGGAGCGATCGCTGCGCCAAAGGTCGCGCCTACGAAAAATGTCGGCACAATTTCGCCGCCTTTAAACGCTGCTGCAAGCGTTATCGCAGTGAAGATTGTCTTTAAAATAAACGCTTCAAAATTAACATTTCCCGCAAGTGCATCTTGAATCACAGGCATACCTGCACCCAGGTAATCACGCGTATTGAGTGCAAAAGTAAGCGCAATTATTATCGCACTTCCTATTATCGCTCTAAGATAATCATTCTTTATGTACTTCTTAGCGAGGTGACCTGTGCCGCCAAGTGCCTTACAGAATATGTAGCTCACTCCGGCACAAAGTACACCGAGTAAAATAACCTTAAGAATCATCGGTGCTGAGGTTTCTGCTACATAACTTACCTCATTCCAATGATGCTCAATCTCAAATAAATGCGCTGTAAACGCACTTACCGCAGCAGCTACTGCACACGGAACGAGAGCTGAATAGTGCATTATTCCGACACTGACAACCTCGAGGGAAAATACTGCTGCTGCAATCGGTGTTCCGAAAACCGCTGAAAAGCATGCGCTCATACCGCACATTGTTATTACATGCAAGTCCTTTTCGTCAAGCTTCAATGCTCTTCCCACAGTCTGCGAAATGCTTCCTCCAAGCTGCAAGGCAGCTCCCTCTCGACCAGCCGAGCCTCCGCAAAGATGAGTAAGCAGTGTGCTCACAAAAATGAGCGGAGCCATACGAAAAGGAATTTTCTCCTTACTGCGTACCGAAAGCAACACCAAGTCGGTACTTAAATTTTCGCTTTTGCCGCAAACGCGGTATAAAAACACTATCAAAACACCTGCAAGCGGGAGCAGCCATAAAAGCCATCCATTGGCTTCACGCGTATCGTTTACAAATCCTAAAAGCTTGTAAAAAACGCTGCCGACTACTCCGATAACAATTCCAAGAACTACCGCAATCAGACACCATTTCAAAAAAGTGCCTATATGTGATATAAAATTTTTAAAAGCTTTATTTTTATCCATTTATACACACCCACATTAAAGCCATACGGTTTCACCCGTATGGCTTTTGTATTAAAAGTAAATTTCAAGATCCTTCTTCATTGCACAAGCTGCATCATAAGCGGCCTCTTTGTAATCCTTACCACTCTTCTTCCAAGCGTAAATGATTCCGCGTGAGGAGTTAATAATTCCACCAAGACCATTCTTGTCAAACGCGCCTGCAAGATCCTTTGCGGTAGCGCCCTGAGCACCATAGCCCGGTACTAAGAAGAAGCTCTT
The DNA here is from genome assembly GCA_045544695.1 of Eubacteriales bacterium. GTDB lineage: Bacteria > Bacillota > Clostridia > Oscillospirales > JAAYXM01 > RGIG7332. The sequence goes on from JAZPZP010000127.1 coordinate 11,801, forward strand.
CGGGCAAGCCTCGCGAAGCTCGCAGAGTTCGCGCGGATGAGTTGCTCCGACAACAAAGCCAACAGAAGAATATCCGTATTCGCCGACCAAATCGTTACCAAGCTCAGAAACTGCCTCTGCCATCTTGCGATAAATTGTCTTGTCGCCGACCATTAAGTCCTGAAGCTCGCTTGATGACGGGTTCGAAGTTTTAACGAGTACAAACATACTCTTATCATAAGTGCGGCATAAGTCAATGAACGGATTTAATCCGTCAGAGCCGAGGTATCCGTTTACAGTAACGCAATCTGCATTAAACGGAGCTATTTTAGCACCACCAAACTCAACTTCGCCGAGATATGCCTTTGCATAAGCGGTTGCGGTTGAGCCGATGTCGTTTCTCTTAACATCTGCAATTACATAAAGGCCCTTTTCCTTAGCATAGGCAATTGTCTTCTTTAAAACCTCAACGCCCTCAGGACCGTACATTTCATAATATGCCGACTGCGGCTTGACTGCCGGAATAATGTCGCAAACCGCGTCGATAATTCCTGTATTAAACTCTAAAATTGCATCTGCTGCCGCCTTCAATGTGGCGCCGCTTTTTTCGATATGCTTTGCGATAAGCTCAGGTGGCATCTGGTCTAAATTCGGGTCTAAGCCGACAACCGTCGGGTTCTTTTTCTCGATAATTTTCTTGATAAGTAAATCCATTGACATTTTAATTTCCCCCTATTTTAATTTTCCGTTTTCCAGAACGATTTTACCTGCGACAATTGTGTATTCCGCCGCGCCGTAAAGTGTTTCGCCGATAAACGGTGTGTTTTTGGATTTTGATGCTATTTCATCTTCCTTGAC
>JAZPZP010000128.1:0-7042 GCA_045544695.1 Eubacteriales bacterium
CCTTACTTTTCAGGAATTTCCCCAACACCCGAAAGAACATATTTCGGACCATACGGGAAGTTTTCAATATCTGAGCGACGGGTCACACCGCTTAAGACTAAAACCGGATCAATCGCAGACTCGATACCTGAAATTATATCGGTATCCATTCTGTCTCCAATAAGTGCAGTTTCATCGCTGTGGCACTCAAGCACTTTGAGCGCGTGGCGCATGGTGAGCGGATTAGGTTTACCGATAAAATATGCTTTCTTACCGGTTGCAATTTCAATCGGGGCAACGAGTGCTCCTGTTGCAGGAACGATTCCTCGTTCGGTCGGGCCGGTTACATCCGGATTTGTTCCGATAAGCTTAGCTCCGCGGTTTACAAGCTCAACCGCCTTTTCAATCTTCTCAAAGCTGTATGTTCTCGTTTCACCTACTACAACATATTCCGGGTTAACGTCGTTCATCGCAATTCCCTTTTCATAGAGCGCGTTTAAAAGTCCCGCCTCACCGATTACATACGCACTGCAACCCGGTGACTGACTGTCTAAAAACGCAGCTGTTGAAAGTGCTGAGGTATAAAAATGAGATTCATCCACCTCAAGCCCCATTCGTTTAAGCTTCATACTAAGCTCGTGCGGAGTGCGCTCGGAGCTGTTCGTTAAAAAGATAAAGCGCTTGTCGTTCTGCTGAAGCCAGGTTACGAATTCACGCACCCCGTCTAAAATATTATTGCCGTGATATATGACACCGTCCATATCACATATAAAACCTTTTTTAGCTCTTAATTTTTCCATTTTATTCACCTCTTGTTATATTTTCTGTTTTAGCTGAAATTAAATTAATTAAATCTTTTGGGTTTACTTCCACCTGATAGCCGATTTTGCCTGCGCTGAAAACAATAGTACCAAAATTCAAGCTCTTTTCGTCAATTACTGTTACGAATTGCTTTTTCATACCAATCGGCGAGCAGCCGCCTCTTATATAACCGCTCACTTTATTTATATCCTTAACTGCAATCATCTCAACCGCTTTGTCCCCCACCGCGCGCGCCGCCGCTTTTAAGTCAAGCTCGCATACCACGGGAATTACAAAAACGAAATAATCACGTCCCGTACCTTTGGTAATAAGCGTTTTGAACACTCGGTTTTCATCAATTCCCAATTTTGCCGCGACGTGAGTTCCGTCAAAATCGCCGTTACTTTCATAAGTATGGACAGAATATTTAATTTTAGCCGTGTCGAGAATGCGCATTGCATTCGTCTTGAAATTTGCCATTTTTACACCTTTTCCATTACTCCGTTACTTAGTCGCATAACAAAATCGAATTTATCAAGCTCTGTACACATACCGAAATCCGCCTCAGGGAACACGTCATTCTGCGCCTTGTCAAAGAATTTAGCGCCCGAGGTGCGCTTTAAGTCCTCAATTTCAGATACCATATCAAGGCTTTCGCCCTCAAGTATGCTCTTTATGTAGCGTGCACAAAGCGTGTCCTCCTCTGTTTCACTTTTAGCCTCAAGCCCCATACAAACGAGCGAGACAACCTGCGCGCCGCTTTTTTTAATATATTCAGCTGTTGCACGCGCATTAACTAAGCTTGCGCCTAAAATTTCATCCGCGCCATCTGCATTTGCAATGCCCTGTGTACCGGCACTTGTTGTGTGCACAACGGTTTTACCCTTAAAATCGAGCTTTATAAGCTCACTCGGCGAATTACCCACGTCAAAGCCTGGTAAAATTTTACCGTGGCGCTCACCTGCCAAAATATATTCCGGATGCTCTTCCTTTAATTTATAGGCTAAATCCGCATCTCCTACGGGAATTATTTTCTCAGCACCTTCCGAGAAAAAATATGCCTCGACAGAAAAAGCCCGAAACACATCAATTACAACAGTTATACCGCGCGCTTTCTTCGCGCCTTCAATTAAATGCAAGATATTAATTTCCATAATTTACTCCTTAAAACAAAGGCCTCCGAAAAACTCGGAGGCGTTTTTGGTTAAATATACTTTTCCGGGTCTACCGAATATGTATCCATTAAAATTTTAATAATTTCAATCCACTTAAATACTGCACAAACAATAGTGGTAATTCCACATGTGATAACACCGGCAACAGAAAGAACAATCTTCAAAACTCCCTTTTTTGTTTCACCCATAATAAAGTTGTGAACACCAAACTCGCCAATAAAAAAAGCAATCAGCGCCATTATCCATTTATTCTGTCCGTTCAAACCGTCTTTTTTAACACCACAGTTCATACAAATTTCAGCACCGGGAGTCATTGTTGCACCGCAGTTAGCACAGAAGTTGTTGCCTACACCAGTCTTAACACCACATTTTAAGCAAATAGCTTGATTATTATTCATAGCTTCGCCACAGTTTTTACAAAACATAATAGTATCCCCTTACATTTCTTTTCATAAGTTTATCATATAAATGCTTTTCTTGTCAACAGATTTTGACTATCCAATTCGCGATAAAACCAAGTAATATCGCGATGTAGAACAGCTTACTTTTCATAAGCTTTAAATCGAAAAGAAACGAGGCTGCAATTATTGGAATGCTCCAGAACATAAAGTGATACGAAAATGCCGCCCTAAAATCAAATCTCAGTGCTGAAAGCAAGGCTCTTGTCATTCCGCACCCGAGACATGGGATGCCTGTAATTTCAAGTATCGGACACGATATTGGTGATATGTAAAGCACTATTGCATAGACTAAAAACGCAAAAAGCACCGTTATTCTGAATTTAATACTCATATCTTAAGCCTATATACATAGTCGTCCATAACAAAGCCGTTACCTATGTCATTTACTTCGTCTCTTATTCTTTCAAAGCCCAAGCGTTCATAAGCCGCAATTGTATCGAAATTATATTTATTAACATTGAGTTCGATTGTGCTCAGTCCTGCAGCTTTAGCTTTGCTTTTTAAAAATTCAATTACCTTACGGCCAAAGCCCTTGCCGCGGCATTCTTCTTTTAAATAAAGTTTACTTAAATAGAGGCAGTTATCGTAGAGATAGTATGCAAAAAAGCCTGCATCCTCGCCATCAATTACAAAATAGTAATTGGCGCCGTGCTCAATCTGCTCAACTATCGCCTCGGATGATTGGAATTTTTTAAGCATATACGTGTTCTGCTGAGTTCCGAGTATCGGGTCGTAATATTTACGCACGATACCCGTTGCAAGAGACGACATCCGCTCTATTTCGTCATTTAACTTTACGATTTCCATAATTACTCCTCAAAAATATCGTATTCACGGAGCGACCACTCGCCGATTTCATACATTAAACGAGTAAGATGCTTTTGCATAAAGAGCTGTGGACTTGATAGCTTATCTTCCTTAAATTCGCGGCGCGGATAAAGATAAGTCTTCATCGGAAGAAGAAGCGATTCACACTCGAAAGTAAAGTAGCCATTAAACTTAACATCAATAAGCGCACTGACCACCTCGTCCATATTTAAAGTGCCCATAAGCGGGATTATATGGTCATCAGCCTTTCCGCGGTTGTCATTTATATGCACCGCCTTGAGGTGCTTACCAATGGCTAAAATTTCGTCATACTGCGGGCCTTCGATATTGCCATGCCCCGTATCCCAGCACGCGCCAAAAAGCGGATGGTTCACAAATTCAACGAATTCATACATATCCTTACCGGTATTGGTATAATAGCGGGCTCCCATATTAGCGGCAGTTGAGTTCTCGCACAGAACATTTACGCCCCACTTTTCAGCCGCCGGGAATAATTTTCTAAAAAATGCGGCATTTTTCTCAAACCATTCTTCTTTTGAAATGTCCTTTGCCCAGCCGGAATGAACGACGATATTAGGAATACCAAGTACACCGCACACCTCAACCGAGCGGATTGTTGCAGCTAAGTCGCGCTCGGAATTCTCGTGGACATCGAGCGCATTTATACCCGGTGAATGAGCCTGAACAAAGGTAGCTCCGAGGGAATTCGTATATTCAAGAAGCTTTTTTGCATTCTCCTCCCACGGCATATCACCGAAAAATGACGGTTCATTCACAATTGAGTACATACTTAAATCGATATATTTAAAACCTGCCTCAACCAGATTTTTAACTCGTTCCTCGTGTGTTTTGCAGTAGCGCGCAAAATCACCCGTTGTGTTACATAATTTCATTTAAAGCACCTCTTATAATATTACCTCGGCTTTTCCGCTTGAATATTTTATTCTATCACCCGTGGTGATGAATTTATCAATATATGCAAAGTATTCTTCTCTGTTTACAAATTCAGGTTTGTAATTTGAAATAATCTCTTTAGCTCGGGATGCGCCGTTTTCCAAAAGTATTTCTATCATTTTAAGCTGTAATTTAGCCGCACCAATTACTGCAAGCTCAGGATTTTCAAATTCAAAATCAATTCCGTGGAGTGTTCCCGATGCTCCCGGCATATACGGCTGGACGCACGGCATAATTCGCGACAGGTCTCCGATATCAGAGCTTCCTGTTTCCAGACCGCTCGAGCCGTTTGCTTGTACTGCAACTGATGGTAGAGCTTCCCTTGCCGACTCCTCAGAAAGTGACATAAGAGCATCATCATTCTCGTGCGGAGCATAACCCGGATAGTCCAAAATCTCGATATTGGCACCGAGTGAAAGCGCCGCACCGATGAGCGCGCGATTAACCTTATTATTGGTCTTCTCTATTGCTGAGAATGTCTTACCTCTTACAAAGCTTTCTAAAATAATTTCATCTGGAATTGCATTTACTACCGTGCCGCCCTTTGTTATAATCGGATGCACGCGCACGAAATCCGGTTCGGTAAACGTCTCACGGATTGCATTAATTGCAGAAAGTCCCTGCGTTGCGGCGTAAAGTGCATTGACACCGTCCTGAGGAGCTCCGCCAGCATGGGAAGCTTTTCCTTTATAGATAACGCGCTTTGCAACACAGCCGACCATTGATTTACTTATAATTATTTCCTTCGAGGTCGTTGTGTGTACCATAATCGCTATATCACAACCGTCAAACATTCCGCGGCGCAAAAATTCAGGCTTTCCACCATAATATTTAATTCTACCCTCTTTGATTAAATTTCCTCTGTATTCAATCTCGATAAGTTCCTCGGCAGGAACTGCACACAGTCGGATTCTTCCGCAAAGATTATCAAGCGCTCCCGGCTCCTTAAGAGCTGCCGCAATCGCGAGCAGTGCCGACACCTGCGCTGCGTGACCGCACACGTGTGCTGCACCCGTTTTCTTATCAGCACTTGGATGTGCAGGGCTTATGAGAGAGTCCATCTCCGCGAGAATTAAAATCTCAGGACCTTCTCTTCCTGTATCAATAACCGTGTAAAAACCGGGAATATCCCCTGCACGAGTTATCTTATAACCTAATTTTTCAAATTCATTCTCTAAATATTTCGAGGTTTTCACCTCACGGTATCCGGTTTCCGGATTATTAAAGATAAATTCAAGTGCATTAAGCGCTAAATTTTTATGCTTATCAACTAATTTATACATCTATACCTCCGGTTTAAAGCACGGCATAAAGGATAATTTAAAAAGATTCATTTTATGCTTTCTGTCGATTATCTCTTTTTTAGCCTTGTCTTCGATTTCGCCCGTTCTGATATAACGATCAAGTTCTGCATAGGTAAAACCCAAATTCTCTTCATCGGTTTTACCACAAAGTCCGTCAATCGGAGTTTTGTCAACAAGTTCAGCAGGAAGACCTAAATATCTTCCGATTTCCTTAACCTCGGTAACTGTTAAAAACGACATCGGTGAAAAATCGCCGACCGAGTCGCCGTATCTGGTTGAATAGCCGACCCAATCCTCGGATAAATTGCAGGTGTTTGCAACGCGACCGTTATTGCTCTGCGCAATTGCGTAAAGCGTTGTCATACGGACGCGCGGCGGAATGTTCTGCCTTGTCTGCGGCGTTATTTCCATATCCTTTGGTAAATTATTAATAACCGCATCGACCGCATCCTTTACATTAACCACATAGTGGCGAATGCCGAGATGGTTTACGAGTTTATAAGAAGCATCAATATCAAACTGCTCACCCTGCGGCATAAGAACGCCGATAACGCGGTCTTTACCTAAAGCTTCAACGCAAAGTGCTGCAACAACGGATGAATCCTTACCGCCGGAAATTCCGACGATTGCGTTGCAATCAGGGCCGTTATTTTTAAAAAAATCGCGTATCCATGCTACGCACTCCGCACAGACTTTTTTAGCATCAAACATAAAATTCACCTCGTTTTTATTGTAGCACAACAAGTCATATTTATCAATCTACCAACCCAGTTTTTTCTTATATTCATGTGATAACTCAATATATCCACGCTTATTGTAAACAATGCCTGCCCACTCCATAATCGCAACTAAAATAAACACCGGATCAAAAGTTGATTCGCCATCCGATTTGCCATAGTATTTTTTAGCAATTCTTCCCGCTATTGTATCATCTGTACAGCCTTTTTCACCCACTCTATAGTTTCTTCCGTTACCTTTTCGCGCCTCGCCGCCTTTTTCAATCAACAGCTCGCAAATTATGTCGAAAACATACCACTCATATCTAACATTATGAAGGGCACTTTGTGAGCCAATCGTTTTTGTATCGGCATTTACTTCAAAGACCTTTCCGTTAGCAGTTTGTATATCTGCTCTGCCTCCTGCCTGAAAAAATTTGTTTTTTACAATTTCTGATGCCTTTGTACTCATTTCGTCAACACTCCATTCTTCTTGTTCTACATTATTTTCTTCACACTCATTAATTCCAAGTGATTTAATTACTTGAATTAACTTCTTTTTTGCAAATGGATAGGATATATCAAGTTTATTTTGCACTTCTTTCATATTGCCATGGCAACGTAAAAATTCAATTAAAAAATCATATTCATCTGATGAAAGCTTTTCAAAAATACTATGCTCAAATTCATTTTTAAGTTCTAAACCACAACCATTGCATTGCATTGTCTTAATTTTTAGAACATCTCCACAAACCGGACATTTTGTTAATATTTTTTCCATTACCATTTTCCTCCTTCTGAATTCCCAAAAATCAAATTACGCC
>JAZPZP010000129.1:0-7462 GCA_045544695.1 Eubacteriales bacterium
AGCGCAAATAATTAAATTACTTTTTAGCTTCATACCAATTTTCTCCAACTGCGGCGTCAGCAATAAGCGGAACAGAGAGCGAATACGCGTTTACCATCTCTTCGGTAAGAATCTTCACAACGCGCTCCGCTTCATCTTTCGGCGCTTCAACTATCAATTCATCGTGTACCTGAAGAATAAGTCTCGCGCGAAGTCCCTCGGTTTTAAGGCGCTTATAAACGGAAACCATCGCAATTTTTATAATATCAGCCGCAGTACCCTGAATCGGAGCATTAAGTGCTACACGCTCGCCAAATGAACGCAAGTTGTAATTCTTAGCAGCAATTTCGGGGATTTCGCGGCGGCGACCGAGTAAAGTCGTAACATACCCATCTTTTTTCGCACGCTCAACGATATCCTTCATATATTTGCGAACACCGGTATAATTACTGAGATAATTTTCAATATAATCGCGCGCTTTGTATACAGAAGTACCGATATCCGCCGCAAGAGAAAACTCACCGATTCCGTAAACAATGCCGAAGTTAACAGCCTTCGCAGCACGGCGCATATCAGCCGTAACCTCATCCTCAGAAACTCCAAAAACCTGTGCCGCGGTCGCGGTGTGAATATCCGCATCTGCACAGAACGCGCGTTGCATCGCTACGTCATCCGCAATATGCGCTAAAATTCTTAGCTCAATCTGAGAATAGTCGGCATCGACAAAAACGCAGCCGTCTTTTGGAATAAACATACGACGCACCTCGCCGCCAAGCTCGGATCGAACGGGAATATTCTGCAAATTCGGCTCGGTTGAGCTTATTCTTCCCGTCGCCGTAACCGTCTGGTTAAAGCTCGAGTGGATGCGACCGTCAATCGGCGAAATTGTCTTGGAAAGGCCATCACAATAAGTCGATTTAAGCTTTGTGTACTTGCGATACTCCAAAATCGGCGCGATTATTTCGTGATGTAAAATCAGTTTTTCGAGAACATCAGCATTTGTTGAGTATCCGTTTTTCGTTTTCTTAACAGGCGGAAGACCTAATTTATCAAATAAAATTTCGCCTAATTGCTTCGGTGACTGAATGTTGAATTCTTCACCTGCAAGAGCGTGAATTTTCTCTTCAAGCTCGGAAATATGCGCCGCAAGCTTAGCTCCGAAATCGAGCAGAGCCGCGCGGTCAACGCGCATTCCTATATGCTGCATATCTGCAAGCACAAAGGTAAGCGGAAGCTCAATTTCATAATAGAGCTTTTCCATATTGCGCGCCTTTATTTCCTTTTTCATATCGCCTGTGATGCTAAAAATCACATTTGAAATCTTACCCACTTCCCGCTCACCCTCGGGATTTCCCATAAGTGGCGAGAATGTATTCTCATCACAAAGTAGTGAAAGATTTGGCGTAAAGTCAGCATACTCTTCGCAAACATCCGAAAGTTCAAAGGTTTTCGAGGTCGGCGCAAGCAAATACGCCGCTAAAGCGACATCAAATTCAAAGCCCTCTGCCTCAATGCCATATTCTAAAAGCTTTACGCAAATTTTCTTTGCGTCGTGGCAGGTTTTCTTAATTTCATTTGAAAATAAAACTTTCAAAAACCCGTTAAACTCGTCTTCATCAAAATTGTTCTGCAAAACCGAATACGCTTTATCTCCAAAAGAAATGCCTATTGCCTCGAAATTATCGGTTAGATAAATTCCGCAAAACGGCGCTTTTTTAAGCTCCTCGGCTAAATCGGAGAGTTTACCCGCAAAACTCGCGAAAGCGATTTCCTTTTGAGACTCTTTTTTAACCTCTTCGGTTAAATTAAGGCGCGTTATTAACTTATTAAACTCAAGCTCTTTGAAAATCTTAAGAAGCTCGGGCTCGTTGTATTCTTTAATTAAAACATCCTCAGCTTTAAACTCAATCGGAGCTTCCAAATTAATCGTCGCAAGCCATTTGGATAGCTTCGCGTCCGCCTCTCCGTCTTTCAACTTATTCTTAACCGAGTCGCGAAGATTAAGCTCATCAAGATTTTTATAAATATCATCAATTCCGCCAAAGTTTGATACCAAGTCAATCGCGGTCTTTTCGCCAATTCCGCGCACACCCGGAATGTTATCGGATGTATCGCCCATAAGGCCCTTTAAATCAATCATCATTTCAGGCGGAAGTGAATATTTTTCTATCACCTTATCAGCGGTATATCTTACGGTTTCAGTCTTGCCCATACGAGTTGTGACTAAAAGGACATTTGTACCTTCATTTGCAATGAGCTGGAAGCTGTCACGGTCACCCGTAACTATATCGCAGGTATCGCCGTTTTCCTTGCAGATACGGCTGATTGTTCCTATAATATCATCAGCCTCATATCCCTCGCACTCAAAACGACGCACATTCATAGCATCCAAAACCTTTTTAAGATACGGCATCTGCTCTGCGAGCTCATCGGGCATACCCTTGCGCTGAGCCTTATATCCGTCATATTTAAGATGCCTGAAGGTCGGGGCGCGCAAGTCAAACGCAACGCAGACACCGTCCGGTTTTTCATCCTCAAGAAGCTTTAAATAAATGGTAAGAAAGCCGTACACCGCATTGGTATTAAGACCGTCTCTATTAGTAAGCGGTCTTATTCCGTAAAATGCGCGGTTTATCATACTGTTTCCGTCAATTACCATTATTTTCACAATAAATCACTTCCCATTAGAAAGAGAGGCATAATGCCTCTCTTTAAAAATCTACGCCTTGCGCCACTTTACTCCCTGAGGAGTGTCCTCAAGCACAATTCCGCGAGCCTTTAACTCATCACGGATTCTGTCAGCCTCGGCGAAGTTTTTATCACGACGCGCGGTCTGACGCTGTTCAATAAGCGCTTCAATTTCAGCGTCTAAATCATTGCTTTCTTCGCTCTGCAAAAGGCCCAATACATCGCAGAGCTCCATAACCTTATCAAGGCAAGCCTTAGCAAAGCTTGCAGTAACATCGTTTTCAGCAACTGCCGCATTGACATCGCGTACCAATTCAAAAATTACCGCGATACCGTCAGCAGTATTGAGGTCATCGTCCATAGCGGTTATAAACTTCTCGCGGTAGGAACTGAATTTAGTAAGCTTTTCAGCCTCGTCAGCTGTCATCTCGCCTGTCTTACCGTTCTTAGAGAGGAATTCCAAGTTCTCCTTAGCAGTGTGCAGACGCAAAAGCGCTGCCTTAGCCTGTTCAAGAGACTCGCGAGAGTAGTTTATAGGACTTCTGTAGTGTGCCGATAACATAAAGAAGCGAATCGGCTCATAGCCGTAAACCGCTGCTGCATCACGCACGGTAAAGAAGTTGCCGAGAGATTTGGACATTTTTTTATTATCGATATTTAAAAACGCATTGTGCATCCAGTAGTTAGCAAAAGGTGCGTCATTTGCTGCCTCAGACTGAGCGATTTCATTTTCATGATGCGGGAAGGTAAGGTCAACACCACCGCTGTGAATATCAATGGTCTTACCGAGATAACGGTTAGCCATAGCACTGCATTCGATATGCCAGCCCGGTCTTCCCTTGCCCCATGGCGAATCCCAAGACGGCTCGCCCGGCTTTGCTGCTTTCCAAAGAGCGAAGTCAATCGGATCTTCCTTACGCTCGTCAACTCCGATGCGTGCGCCTGATTCAAGATCCTCAAGAGGCTGACCTGAAAGCTTACCATAACCCTTAAACTTCTTAGCGCGGTAATACACATCACCGTCAACCTCATAAGCATAGCCTTTATTTACAAGCGTGCTTACGATGTCGATAATGGCATCGATATTCTCGGTCGCCTTCGGATGAATGGTCGCCTCGCGAATACCGAGACCCTGTGCATCGGTAAAATATTCCTTAATATATCTGTCAGCAATCTCCTCGAATGAAACGCCTTCCTCATTAGCACGGTTAATTACCTTGTCATCAACATCGGTAAAGTTCTGAACGAATTTAACCTTATAGCCGGTAAATTCAAAATAACGGCGCAGAACATCAAAAACGATGAACGGGCGCGCGTTTCCAATATGGAAAAAATTATAAACGGTAGGACCGCAGGAATAGATTTTAACCTCGCCCGGGGTGATCGGCTTAAATTCCTCTTTCTTGCGAGTCATTGAATTAAAAATTTTCATATTACTTCTCCTCTTGCTTTAGTAATTTCCCAAAGCCCTTAAAATAATCAATTCCCGAAAGTACCGTGACTATAACCATAAGCCACACAAGCAGGTCGGAAACTTTAAACATAAATAACTCTATACCTGCAATAGGTGTAAATAAAATAGAAATAACGATTATCTGTACAACTGTTTTAAGCTTTCCCGCAAACTTCGCTGCAATTACCTGCCCTGCACCCATAGCAACGATGCGGAGTGAGGTTACGATAAATTCGCGCGCAATAATAATCGTCGCCGCGACCGCGCTTATAGTTCCGGTCTGCACAAAAATTAAAATCGCCGAAGTAACGAGCAGTTTATCTGCAAGCGGATCCAAAAACTTACCAAGCGTTGTAATCTGATTATATTTTCGCGCGATATAACCGTCAACACCGTCGGTCGCGCTTGCAAGAATGAATATAAATAGCGCAACAATGCTCCAGACCATTCCGCCCGAAAGAGCTGCGAACATAAATATCGGAATGAGCAATATTCTTATACAAGTAATAACATTAGCTGTTGTCATAACAAAACACCTCACGCAATCGTTCCGACCAGGTCGCCGTCTAACACGTCGGTAATTTTTACTTTTAATATTTCGCCAAGCGGTGTGGATTTCGGTGCGTCGAAAAAGATTTTTCCGTCGATATCAGGTGAATCGGCATAACTTCTGCCGTAGAAGCACTCGGCATATCTGTCAAATCCTTCGCACAGAACTTCGATTTCATGACCGAGCTTTTCTTTGTTCCAATCGTCCATAATTCTCATTGTGAGCGACGAAATAAGCTCTAAGCGATGCGCCTTTGTTTCCTCATCAATCTGATTTTCCATCTCCGCCGCAGGAGTCCCTGCCTCTGGAGAGTACGCAAAAGCACCTGCACGCTCGATTTTATGCTTCGCAACAAAATCACAAAGCTCCTCAAATTCTTCATCCGTCTCACCGGGAAGACCCACGATAAGACTTGTTCTTATAACAAGATTCGGGATGTTCTTACGGAGCTTTGTAAAAAGCTCATCCAAATACTTGCTGTTTCCCCTGCGATTCATTGCAGATAAGATTCTGTCATTTATATGCTGAATCGGGATATCCAAGTACTTTACAATCTTTTCTTCACTCGCGATAGTTTCAATAAGCTCATCGGTAATTTCGTCGGGATATAAGTAATGGAGTCTTATCCATGAAATTCCCTCGATTTTACACATTTCATGTAAAAGCTCAGGGAGCTTTCTCTCGCCGTACAAATCAAGACCGTAACGCGTAGTGTCCTGTGCTACAACGATTAACTCGCGCACACCGCTGAGTGCAAGTCCCTCGGCTTCACTTAAAACATCCTCCATCTTACGACTTCTGAACTTGCCGCGAAGAGACGGGATAACGCAATAACTGCATCTGTTGTCACAGCCCTCGGCGATTTTAATATATGCCATATACTCAGGCGTTGTTAAAATTCTTCCCTGCTCGGTTATTGGCGCATCAATATCGCCGAAAATCGCAGTTCTCTCACCATTGAATGTGCGCTCGAGTGCCGAAACAATTTCGCCAAAGCTTCCGCAACCGAGGAGCATATCAATCTGCGGGAATTTATCAAGTAAAGCTTCCCTCTCGCGCTCGGGCAAACAGCCTGCAACAATAATCTTGCCGACCTTACCCTCATCTTTTAAGAGCCCTACCTCGCGGATATTTTCATAAGCCTCTTCGCGGGCGGACTCGATAAAACCGCAGGTATTTATAACAACTGCATCTGCAAATTCAAGCTCAGCCGTGAGCTCAAAGCCTGCATCGTCAAGTAATGCGAGCATCTGCTCACTGTCAACTAAATTCTTCGCACAGCCGAGCGAAATAATCCCAACTTTCTTTGCCATAAGAGCTACTATCCTCCATATTCCATCTCACGGAATGCTGTATTAATCGCATCATAAGAATGACCGTTGCGTAAAAGTGCGTTTATTATCTTCGCCTTCTGCTTTTCATCAGGTTTTACACCACGGGTCTTCTTCTTAATAAACTCCAAAATTTCACTATGCATATCGCACTCATCCAAAACTTCACTTACAACCTCGCGCGGAATTCCCCGCTTTCTCATTTCGTCCGAAATACGGCGGTTGCCAAAACCTCGGTTGCGATAGTGATTAAGAAGCAGTTGTGCGTAATTAGTATCATCCATAATCCCGAGCTCGATAAGCCAGGAGAGCGCATCGTTTGCGTCCTCTTCAGAAACACCCTTTTCCTGCAATTTGCGAAGAAGAGTCGCGCAGGACATTGAACTGTGCCCCACAATGCGCGCAGCTGTTGCACGCGCTGCATTCTTCTTACTCTCCTCGGATAATTCCGAAAGGGTTTCTGCGCCGATATCGTCGCCAACCTTTAAGTTTTTTGCGCGCTCGGCTAAAACCGTTATGTATGACTTATCTTCAAAATAGATTATAACTCGTGATAAATCGTTGCGATATGCATTGATTTTTCGGATAATCATAAATTACTCCTCGTAATCGTCTGCATCTACCTTGATTGCACGCTTTGCAGTCTTAATCGGAGCATCCTCAACCGGAGCTGCCACTTCTGCAGGAGCGGTCTCCTCTACAGGAGCTCTGCCTGCCGCACGAGCAGCCGCAAGAGTCTGACCTGTGAGAAGCTTATGTGCATTTGCGCGGATATCCTCTTCGAGCTTTGTCGCGATATCCGGATTTTCAGCTAAAAACTTCTTAGCATTATCTCTGCCCTGGCCGATACGCATATCGCCAATACTGAACCAAGCGCCTGACTTCTGAACAAGATCGAGCTTCGCGCCGATATCAACAAGCTCGCCAATTTTCGAGATACCCTCGCCGTACATAATATCAAACTCAGCCTCACGGAATGGAGGTGCGAGCTTATTTTTAACAACCTTTGCACGAGTGCGGTTACCAATCATTTCGCCACCGCTCTTTAAGGTCTCACTGCGACGGACATCTATACGGACACTCGAGTAGAACTTGAGCGCACGACCGCCCGGAGTAACCTCAGGGTTACCGTACATAACTCCGACCTTCTCACGGAGCTGGTTAATGAATACTGCCGCACAGTTACCCTTGCTTACCGCACCGGAGAGCTTACGCATAGCCTGAGACATAAGTCGAGCCTGAAGACCAACAAAAGCATCGCCCATCTCGCCCTCAATTTCCATACGCGGAGCAAGAGCCGCAACAGAGTCAACAACGATAATGTCGATGGCGCCACTTCTTACAAGTGCTTCTGCAATTTCAAGTGCCTGCTCACCGGTGTCCGGCTGAGAAACCAACAAACTGTCGATGTCAACGCCGAGAGCGCGAGCGTAGACCGGGTCAAGTGCATGCTCAACATCG
>JAZPZP010000130.1:0-3565 GCA_045544695.1 Eubacteriales bacterium
GACGCAATGCGTCTATCGGATTGAGTACTGCCGCCTTGCGCGCAGGCAGATATCCGAACACTATACCGATAGCGGCTGATGCACCAAATGCAAGCGCTATCGAATAGAACGACGGTGTTACCGCCATATCAACCTCAAGCATAGTTGAAATCAAAACTGTTGCAACTGATGACAAACCAAACCCAAACAGAATTCCGATAATTCCGCCGATTGCACTTATCATCGCCGCCTCGATAACAAATTGCGTTAAAATATACTTTTCTTTCGCGCCAAGTGCCTTGCGTATACCAATCTCACGCGTACGCTCTGAAACCGATACAAGCATAATATTCATAATTCCGACACCCGCAACGACAAGCGAAATCGCGGCAATTACCGCCAAAACAGTTATAAGTACATTTATCATCTCGGTCATAACATCAAGAATCTGCCCGAGACTTATAACGCTATATGCATCCTCCGAGCGCAAATGTCCGAGAAGTGCATTTTTCAGTCTTCCAACTGCGGCATCGGTTTTATCCTCGCTGACAATAGTAACATTATAGGTTGATATTGTGTCACTTCCGTTAATACGGGTTGCAGTTGTATATGGAATATATATCGCGTCATCGGTATTTCCCTCTTCTACCGAACTTTCCTCTTGTTCAAGCACCCCGACAATTTTAAATACATCTGTACCCACGCGTACCGTCTGCCCAACAGAATTTCCGTCATACCAAACACTGTCGATATAGCTGCCTACAATACAGTTTCGCTCGCGATTTTTCATATCAAGATATCTGAAATCGCGACCCTTTGAAACTACATAGCTTTTAATTTCAAAATATTGCTCACCAACACCGGTAACTGAGGTTTCGTCAAGGCTTTCTTTTCCTATTTTGACACCACCCTGTATGCTGACCGTCGGAGACATAAGCTCTAAATACTCTGAATTTTCATCCACTATCTCCTGCATAACCTCGTTTGTCAGTTTTCTGGTTGTTCCACGACCTGTATACATAACGGTAAGCGTATTTGCGCCCATACTTTCAAAGCTTTCTTTTACATAACTTTCCATTCCGTTACCTACACCTATGATTACCATAACTGACGATATGCCGATTACAATACCAAGCATAGTTAAAAATGCACGCATTTTACCGGTTTTGATGTTTGAAAGGGCAAGTAGCAAGCTCTCTGTTATTTTCATTTACCCGCCACCTCATCTTTCCGCACACCAGATGCCGGGTCACTTGATGCTCCGTCAAAGGTAACTTTGCCGTCCTCTAAGCGTATGACACGTTCAGCATTTGCAGCAATCGAGTTGTCGTGCGTAATTAAAACCACGGTGTTTCCCGCGCGATGCAAAGCTTGTAAAAGCTCAAGCACTTCGCGACCCGTTCTTGAGTCGAGCGCACCCGTCGGCTCATCTGCCAGAATTACCGACGGATTATTTGATAGTGCGCGTGCAATTGAAACGCGTTGTTGCTGCCCGCCGGAGAGCTGATTCGGTAGATTCTTAAGCTTATCCGAGAGACCTACTTGTGCAAGTGCTGCAATTGCAATTTCGTTGCGCTCTTTTTTCGGAATGCCCGCATACATAAGCGGGACCGCAACATTGTCGAGAACATTGAGCTTCGGAAGCAAATTATACTGCTGGAATATAAACCCAAGCTTTGCATTTCTGAACTCTGCAAGCTCATCTTTATCCATTTCACCTACATTTTTACCATCCAGTAAATATTCTCCGCTCGTCGGAACATCGAGACACCCGATTATATTCATACAGGTAGATTTACCCGAGCCTGATTTACCGACAATTGCAACAAATTCACCCTCATAAATACTGAGCGAAATTTCATCTGCTGCTTTAACTACCGAATCTCCCATATAATATGTTTTGCAAACATTTTTAAATTCAATAAGAGGAGTTCTGCTCATAGCTTACCTTCCTCCACCCTGCGACATTCCACCGCGGTTAGCGCCACCTTGTGGCATACCGCCCTGTGGCATTCCGCCACCCATTGGCATACCTCCGCCCATCGGCATTCCGCCAAATGGGAACATACTGTTTGATGCAGTTTCAGGTACATATGCAATTTCATCGCCCTCGGAAATGCCGGATAAAATTTCAACAAAATCATCATCGGCAACACCAAGTTCTACTCTTACATATTCATAGCCATTCGGTGCACCCTCACCCGTTGAACCGTCCTTTGTCTTGACAAGAACTCTGTTTCCCGCCGAAACAGCCCCGGCAGGAATTGTTGTTACATCCGTACGCTCGGTAATGATTACTGACACGTCTACATTCATACCCGGAAGCAACCCTTCAGGATTATCAACACGCACGGTAACGGGATAGGTTGTGACACCATTACCTGCGGTACCATTGATTCCCACCTCGGTAATTGTGGCATTATAAATCTGCCCCGGAGCTGCATCTGCAGTAACTGTTGCCTTCTGACCTACCGCGAGACTTTTAATGTCAAGTTCATCAACATTAAGGGTAATTGTAAGGCTTGATAAGTCATAAATCGTGCAGAGTGTTTTACCCATCTCGGTATTTTCGCCCGCTTTGTAGAACTTATCAACTATCGTTCCCGCAATCGGAGCTTCAATTGTATAATTATCTAAAACCTCGTTTTGATTTTCAAGCGCAAGCTCTGCATCACGCAGAGAATTTGATGCATCCAGAATGTCATCATCAAGCGTATCACTAGTCATTATCATAATATTTTCTCCCGCTTTAACCGTTTCATTATTGCGGACGTTAAGCTCACTAACCTTACCCGTAACACCGCTGTATATCGTCTTTCTGTCGGATGCTTCAAGACCATCATCGTCGGTAATTGTCGGATAAATATTGCCCGAGAGCCAACAGGTTGCAGTGTCTCCAACATTGAGTGCGCCAGGATTTTGCACCTCAACCGTTACCGCAAAGCAGGAAACACCGGTTTTTGATGTTCGCTTGACATTCGATATTTCTTTAACTTTACCGTTTAAATTAAGCATCTGTGATGAAATTGAAACGGTAGCCGGCATTCCAACATAAATTTTACCCGCATATTCATCGCTATAGTATTCGGTAAGAAGAAGCTTTTCGGTATTTTCGATAACCGCGATACGCGCACCATTTTGAACCGTGTCACCAATACGCACATTAAACTCGCTTAATTTACCGCTTATCGGAGCTTCAACCGTCAAGTCTGCCTGCGCCTCTATAACCTTGTTGTATTTTCTTTGACTTGAATCAAGCGCATTTTCAGCTCGCTCCAAGCTGTTACCCGTATCGGATGAATCAATCTGATATAAAATATCATCTTTTTCGACAATATCGCCTGTGTTGAAGTCCGCATACAGAATTTCTCCCGACACGAGTGAAATAACGGTATACGAATCTGCAGGCTCAAGCGTTCCGCTGTCACTTATCGTCTGTGTTATGCTCCGCTTCGTAGCGGTATCGTATATGTAATTTATTTCATTTTTTCTTCCGCTGGCGCCGCATCCGCGAAAAAGAAAGGACAGCAAAAGAACAACGACAAGAATAGCCGCAACTATCTGCCACACCTTAAACTTTTTCTTT
>JAZPZP010000131.1:0-2852 GCA_045544695.1 Eubacteriales bacterium
ATCTGACCGTGAATCGCTTGACTGCGCGCTCGCTCTCCAGGAGCTTGAGCACCTCGGCGTTTCAAATATCATTACTTTTGATGCTCATGACCCGCGTGTTCAGAACGCTATTCCGCTCACCGGTTTTGAGAACATCATGCCTACATATCAGATAATCAAAGCGCTTCTCCACGAGATTCCGGACCTTGAAATCAACAAGGATAAGATGGTTGTCATAAGCCCTGACGAAGGCGGTATGCACCGTTCACTTTACTTTGCGAGCGTTCTTGGTCTTGATGTTGGTATGTTCTACAAGCGCCGCGACTATTCAAGAATCGTCAACGGCCGTAACCCGATTGTCAGCCACGAATTCTTAGGCGATTCCGTTGAAGGTAAGGATGTTTTAATCATTGACGATATGATTTCATCCGGTGATTCCGTTATCGACATTGCATACGAGCTTAAGCGTCGCAACGCTAATCGTATCTTCATTGCAACTACTTTCGGTCTCTTTACAGAAGGTACAAAGTCATTTGATAAGTGCTTCGAGGAAGGTGTTATCACCCGCGTATTCACAACTAACTTAAACTACCGTCCACAGGAAGTTTTAAACGCGCCGTGGTACGTTAACGTTGACATGTCAAAGTTCTTATCACTCATCATTGATACATTGAACCACGACTTATCAATCAGCTCACTCTTAAGCCCATCGGATAAAATCAAAAAGATACTTGCTGAATACAGAAAGTAAAAATTTAAAGCCACTCTTTAAGGCGGTTGGTCGTAGGGATAAATCGCTTAAAAGAGGCATTTTTAGTCCATAACTGCACAAAAAATCTTGATATCCGCCAGGATAATCTGCGATTTTGTTGTTTGTTCTGAATCAAAAAATGCACTCTTTAAAGTGCTTTGCAGTTTTGAAATAGGAATTTTTCGTTAAAAGAAAGAACAAAAATCAGGTAATACTGACGTATTACCTGATTTTTTGATGCACTTTTAGCGGAAAAGGTCAGTTCAAAACCGGCTTCTCCCTGCGACCAACCGCCTTAGAGTGGCTTTTTTATTTTAGAATCTCACCTTAATCGGTTCAACTTTTTCAATTATAAGGTCGCAGAACAACTTTTCATCCTCGCGATCTTTGAAACTGCGTTTCGGGAAATAAAATGCCTGCTTACTGTTTAAGAATACAAAATAAAGATTTTTTGATGAGCGCACCTTTAAAACATCTTTCCATAAAAGCTCGGTCTCGCCCTTTCGCGAGGTCTGAACAATGCCTGTTTCGCCAAGCGTCAATGTAATTTCGCGCGACACTGTGTTTGCATTAAATATTTTTTTTGCTCGCCAATTGATAAAAAACTTCTCAAGAAAATAGAGAGCAATAAAAAGAACAATAAATAGCGCTGCAAGAATCAAAAAATTCTTTCCAAGTGGATTATACATTGTATAGCAAAAGAACAAATCAATGCAAATTACTAAAAAAACCATAGATTTCTTAACGAGAAGCCAACTCAGCTCCTTAAAATCCTCTAATCTCAAATCCGTTTTAAAAACGAAATTGCCATAAATCATCGGCATAATTATAACCTCCCGAGTTTTTCTAAAATCTTATCGCGGAAAAGCGATGCATCGGCAGATGCTCCGGCCCTTCGCATACACTGACCTGTAAAGAATCCGATAACATTCCCTTTTCCTGCCTTGTAATCAGCAATCGCCTTTGGGTTTTCGTCAATTACAACCGAAACGATGTTATCATATAATTTCTCATCGTATATAACTTTCAGATTAAAGCGCTCAATAAGTTCTACTACATCTCCGCCGTTTTCAAAAAGCTCACGCACAATGGTTTTTGCTCCATCACCCGTTATTTTTTTTGCACTAAGTAATAATAGCGTATCACTTAAAGCTATCGGCAAAAGCTTTGATTGATAAACCGAGCAATTATGCTCATTTGAACGCTGCGCCACAAATCCAAGAAGCCAGTTAGCTACCATCTTCGGATCAGCGCCACACTTAACGGTTTCGTCGTAAAAAGCAGTTAATTTAATGTCACTTGATATATCACTCGCCTGAATAAAGCTTATTTTCTCTTTAAGTCGCGTTCTGCGCGCCGCTTCGCTCTCAGGTAAAACAATATCTAATTCTGGAATTTCAAGGCATGGAATATCAGGCTCACGCATAAAGCGATAATCCTTAGCATTTTCCTTATCACGCATTGTAATTCCTACACCGCGTTCATCGTCCCAACGACGAGTAAGCGCCTCTACTCTGCCGCCATTTTCGAGAATTTCTTTTTGTCTTGCAATTTCATATTCGATCGCTCGCCTTGCACCCGAAAAGGTTGCAAGGTTTTTCATTTCAACGCGTGGATTGAGTACACTCTCCCCCTCATAACGAAGGGAAACGTTTACATCTGCTCTAAGCGAGCCTTCCTCCATTCGGCAATCAGAAATGCCTAAATCAAGAAGCATAATTCTGACTGCTTCCATAAAGGAAACCGCCTCATCGGATGAGTGAAAACACGGCTCGGTAACAATTTCTATAAGTGGAACACCGCAACGGTTATAATCCACATAAGTACTGTCCCCATCGTGAATTAACTTACCGGCATCCTCTTCTATATGTATCTGACGAATTTTTGCCGTACAAACTTTCTCACCGCAATAATAATCAAAGCTGCCATTCGTGCAAAGTGGCTTTTCAAACTGCGAAATCTGATACCCCTTAGGAAGATCCGGATAGCGGTAATGCTTGCGGTAATTAGATGTTTTATCAGCAATATCGCAGTTCATCATTTTGCCTGCCAGAATCGCCTTATAAACCGCCTCACGGTTAAGACTCGGTAACACTCCCGGCATACCGGTACAGACCGGACA
>JAZPZP010000132.1:0-3176 GCA_045544695.1 Eubacteriales bacterium
GTACTGTAAAAACCATACAGGTCTTCCGCTAAAGCGGGAGACCTTATTTTCTGTTTTTTGAGAGGAGTATTTTTTTGAGAGACCAGACTATCAGAAACATTGCAATCATCGCCCATGTTGACCACGGTAAAACCACCTTGGTTGATGAAATGCTAAAGCAGGGCGGAACATTCCGCGAAAACCAGGTTGTCGAAGACCGCGTTATGGACTCGAATGACATTGAGCGCGAGCGCGGAATTACAATTCTTGCCAAAAATACCGCAATCGCATACCGCGATGTTAAGATCAATATTATTGACACGCCGGGACACGCTGACTTCGGTGGTGAGGTTGAGCGTATCTTAAAGATGGTAAACGGCGTAATCTTGCTTGTAGACGCAGCCGAGGGTCCGATGCCACAAACTCGTTTTGTTCTCCAGAAAGCTCTTGAGCTTGGACACCGCGTAATCGTTGTCGTCAATAAAATCGACCGTCAGGACGCGCGCCTTGACGAAATTGAAGATGAAGTGCTCGAGCTTTTACTCGAACTTGATGCAAATGAAGAGCAGCTCGACTCACCAATTTTATATTGCTCTGCCCGCGAGGGTATTGCAAGTGAAGATCCGAATGTGCGCGGTACTGATTTAAAGCCGCTTCTTGACAAGATCATCGAATACATTCCCGCTCCGATTGCCGATAAGGAATCTCCGCTTTCAATGCTCGTTTCCTCTATCGACTACAATGATTATGTCGGTCGAATCGGTATTGGTAGAATCGAAACAGGCATCCTCCGCCTAAACCAAGAGGTTTTAGTCTGCGACTATCACGGATTGCGTGAGCCGAAAAAGTCCAGAATTACAGCAATTTATCAATTTGAGGGTTTAGAGCGAGTTGCTGTAAACGAAGCAAGCGCCGGAAACATCGTTTGCTTTTCGGGTATGAGCGAAATCACAATCGGTGATACCGTGTGTGATCCGTCCAATCCGAATCCCCTTCCGTTTGTCAAGATTTCTGAGCCGACGGTTGAGATGACCTTCTCGGTTAACGACTCCCCGTTTGCAGGCAAAGAAGGTAAATTCGTCACCACCAGAAACCTGCGTGATCGTTTGGAGAGAGAGCTTTTAAAAGATGTATCTCTCCGTGTAAACGAGGTAGAGGGTTCTATGGATTCCTTCTCGGTTGCAGGCCGCGGTGAGATGCACTTATCCATTTTAATTGAGACAATGCGTCGCGAGGGCTATGAATTCCAGGTAAGCACTCCGCGAGTTTTATATAAGGAAATTGACGGCGAGTTAAACGAGCCGATTGAAGAGCTTGTCATTGATGTTCCTGAGGATTGCGTAGGCTCTGTAATGGAAAAGATGGGTACTCGCAAAGCTGAGCTTAAACAGATGACTCCGTTTGCAAACCGTATGAGACTTGAATTCTTAATTCCATCACGCGGTCTCTTTGGCTACCGTAACGAGTTTATGACGGATACTCGCGGTGAGGGAATTTTAAACACAATTTTCCATGGTTACTCTCCGTTCAAGGGTGAAATTCCGCGCCGCACTACCGGCTCACTTGTCGCGTTCGAAACAGGAGATGCGGTTGCATACGGCCTTTTCAATGCACAGGACCGTGGCGCTCTCTTTATTGACGCCGGCACTCCGGTTTACGAGGGTATGGTCGTTGGCGTTTCTCCAAAGGCTGATGATATTTCCGTTAATGTCTGCAAGAAAAAGCAGCTCACAAACATGCGTGCATCCGGCAGCGATGATGCTCTCCGACTCATTCCGCCGCGCAGAATGAGTCTTGAACAGATGCTTGAATTCTTAGCAGATGATGAACTTTTAGAGGTAACTCCGGAGAACTTAAGAATAAGAAAACGCATCCTCAACCACGCTCTTCGTATGAAGGCTCTCAAGGGAAAACCGCAATAAATTCAAAGCAGGCTTGAACAAAAAGCCTGCTTTTTGTTGTAATTATTTAAACTTTGGTTTAAAATATAAAAGGAGGTGAGGTAAATGCCTTTTTGCGAAAATAAATACGGTGACTTTTTATATTTAACCGTTCCATCTTTTACGAAAACGGGACTTGTGAACCACGGGTTTACCTCGCGTCTCGGCGGTGTCAGTAAAGCTCCGCTTGCTTCTATGAATTTAGGCATCGGGCGCGGTGATGACCCGGTAGCTGTCAAAGAAAACTACAAAATTGCAGGCCACGCAATCGGTTTTGACCCGGAGAGGCTTGTTTTCTTCCCGCAGGTACACAAGAATGATATTTTTATTGCAAAAGAAGAAGACGCAGGAATGGGTTTTCGCGCTATCCGCCCGGAATTTGACGGCATTATAACAAATGTTAAAAACTTACCCCTTGCAACCTTTCACGCGGATTGCACACCGATTTTTCTTTTAGATCCCGTAAAGCAAGTAGTTGGTGTCGTCCACGCAGGCTGGAGAGGTACTGCAAACAAGGCTGTCCGCAACGCAATTTCAAAAATGCAGGAGGCTTTTAATTCAAATCCGTCTGATATACTTGCAGGAATCGGACCTTGTGGCGGAATTTGCTGTTACGAAACCGACCGTGATGTTCCCGATGCAATGGTTGCAGCGCTCGGTTCTGAGGCCGAAAATTATTTTAAACCGGTTGGAAACAAATGGCACATTGACCTTGCAGGTTTAAACCGCCTTAATTTAGTAAAAAGCGGTGTTTTGCCTGAAAATATTACGCTTAGCGGAATATGCACCGTATGTAACAGCGATACTTACTGGTCGCACAGGGCAACCGGTGGTGTTCGCGGTGCAATGGCCGCCATTATTATGCTGAGGTGATACTATTGAAAAGATTTTGTTCTGTTTTAATATTACTCGCACTTCTGCTCAGCGGATGCTATGAAGGTAATTCAGCACCCGATGACGAAATTGCCAAGCTAAACGAAAATAAGGAATTCGGCATCGCCTTCGTGCTTGAAGAAAAGTTAAACCCGATAACCACACAGAACAACCAGAACGCGGATTTTACAGGCCTTGTTTACGAAGGTCTTTTTGAGGTGGACGAAAACTTCAATGCGGTAAAGGTTCTTTGCGAAAGCTATACCGAAGAAAATAATGTATATCGCTTTAAATTAAAACCAAATATAAGCTTCAGCGACGGAACTCCACTTACCGCAAGTGATGTTGTTTATTCGCTGAATCTCGCAAAAACACCGGAGTCAT
>JAZPZP010000133.1:0-4626 GCA_045544695.1 Eubacteriales bacterium
AAGATAAAGAGCGAAGTAATAAGGATGTGTTGGTGGAATGGCATAATTTTTAAGAAGATCGTCTTTTACCTTGAAGCCGTTATCTACATAATCGCGATAAAGCTTTAAATGTTCATCGGGATTTGCGGTCATAATTAAAAATTCGCCAACGGTTGTTTTTCTGTCAGGCTGAAGTGTATTATTCTTATAAGCAACCGTGTATCCTGCGTTGCACATTCTGCGCGCAGATGCGTGAACTTCATCTTCTGCACCTACATCTTCAAAAGGTGAGAGCGCAAGCAAGTCAGAGACCGAAATTACTTCATAATTATTGCTGTAAAGAAGCTTAAGCTGAGGCTCAAGTGCATCGGCAATCGGGGTCTCGCGCGACATATTGCAGCCGTCTTTTTGGAAGATAATCTGACCGTTTAAGGAATCGGGATTTTCATTTAATGCCTTTTCAAGTGGCGTAATCATTAAAGAGACATCCTTCTGATAATCACCGGTAACCTGCCAGCCACCACCGTCAAAGCTTGCCGCCATATACTGATAATTCATATAGCGATATGCATCATAAGAATTATGCCCATCGCACGTCTTATCAATATAATGCGGAGGACGGGAAAGACGGATTTTGTATGAGAAGTTGTTTTTCAAAAGCTCATCGAGCTTCTTTAAATCATCAATTACCTCAAATATATTCTCGAAGTATTTGCGCTTACCATAAATCAATTTATTCTGACCGAAAAGACGGTGATAATAGGTGTGGCTTGTGATTTCGTGGCCCTCGTCTAAAATGCGCTTAGCAAGGTCAGGCTGATTAACAACACCACCTAAATGGTCAAGTTCAAAATCAGGGTAGTGGTCATAAGCCTCGCCACCCCAGGTAAATGTACCGGTAGGGCCCTTTACATCCGGGTAGTTTTCGGCAGTTGTTCCGATGACATCAAATGTACCCTTAGCGCCAAATTTGCCTAAAGTATCGAGCAAATCATCGGTAAGACCGCGGTCTGATCTCGGCGGATTGGTGGGAGACGCGGCAGGACCATCGTCAAAAGTCATAGCGCACAGTCTGCGATTCGGAATCGGGGCTACGCGCTCAATTCTGCGTACCGGGCTTAAATATTTACCCGCCTGAGCTTTGACATATTCTTTGTATTTACTTTTCGCCTTTCTGGCAAGCTGATATATATTCATTACTTATTTCCTTTCATATTTACATAGCCGCGATGTCTCTTTTTAAAAAAGATTAAGGTTGCAGCGAGCAGGCGAATAATGCTTTTTGGAAGAAGCGAGTAGGCTTTAAGCCTCTTCATTTTGATAAATTGATTTGCAATGCGATAATACGGAGAAGAAAAAGCGCCGAAAATCTTACCGCCTCCTGTAAGGAGAGCTGATTTAATTGCTTCCAAAGTCGGCTCACATTCACATTCCCAAAAAGCACCGCCGACCTCGCCGGGAAAGTGAGCATCACTTCCAGCAGAGTAAGGCTTTTTCATAAACATCGCTGTTGTTTGTGCGTTGAAATTGGCATTTGCAACGCGTGAGTTTTCAATTCTTGCGTTATAAACCTCAATTCCGTCAACTGTATCCCATACCTCTTGCGAGCGCTCTTTTTTCGGAGAAAAAGGATGAGCCAAGAAACAAATTGCGCCCTGAGCGTGAGCGGCATCAACCACCTCGCGCCAGTTGTAGATATTCTTACCGTTGTGAAAAAGACCTAAATCTTCTTTCAGAAAATAAATTAAAATATGCCCTGCATCGGTGGAATACTCAGCCGCGGGGATAATTATCAAATCATCGCATTCGGGCGCTTTGGTAAAAACATTGTGGTCGCAGATTGCGATACCCGAGAGCCCTTTACTTTTAGCCGCTTTATATATTTTTTCAAAGCTTGAATTTGAATCAATCGAGTGCTTTGAATGAATATGCAAATCAAATTTCATTTAAAATCACCGTACAATCTTATCAGTTTTTCGCAGTGCCTGCTTAAAATACTGAACACTGCTTTTTATATCTCGAATAGTCCACACACCGTCGGATACATTCGGGTTTAATAAATCACCTAAGTACTTGAAAAGCAAGGAAAGCTTTTTGGAGCGCTTGAAATGTGACATGACCGACAGGGTATCCTGGAGTATAAACTGCATTTTCTTACCAATTTTATAGTGCGGAGCAGGAGTTGCACTATTAGTTTCGCCGAGGGCCGCGCGGTAAAGTGCATACGGAATATTGCAACCCGAGAGTGGTGCGAGAGCTAAACTGCCCCAAAAGCGCGGATTAATTTCCATAAGGTAGTTGCCTTTGAACTCGACCATTGCAACACCTGTCCAATTTAGCGCCTTTAAAAGCTTTATAGCGTGAGAAACAAGTGTATCATCCCAATAGCTTTCACACATTGAAGACGGGCCACCGCTTATCGGATACTCACGAAGTCTGTGATGGCAGAAAATTTCAATCGGTTCGTGGTTTTTATCAAAAACTGCTGAAACGCCAAATCCGTCACCTTCTATATATTGCTGAACGAGCGGAAAGGGTTGTGCTGCGTGCATTTTTGAGAATGTTTCTTTAAAGCTGTCTGCGTCATAGACTATTTTATATCTGTTCTGCGGATCTAATTTTAAAAGCTCGCCCTCGCGATATTTAATGACAACCGGGAAGGTAAGTCTTGTGGCAAGCTCATCTATACTTTCATCGTTTTTGAGCGTTGTTGTTTTAGGTGTTGGAATTCCAATACTGTCTGCAAAATCCATAAGTGCTGATTTGTCATTTGCGAGCCTGAAATTTTCATATGATGGAACAGCAATGTGTGCAAACTCGGAAACGATGTTTTGGTTTTTTGTTATTTCAATCAAACTGTCAATTCCGCACGGGAGAAGAACAGGCTTATCATTACTACAGATTTCTTTTAATTTTTCAATGTAGGTTTCATCGTCGGGCGAGGGAAGTGAATAACAATTATTTGTATAACGCGAATAGAAGCCGAGCGACTTTGCGCGCGGCGTAGTATTGAGATCACACGCGTCTGTTTGAATGTTTTTGCTACCGAGTGAACGGATAACGGGCAGACTCATTCGATATCGCGCGTCTAATACAACTGCTCTTTTCACATAAACTCCCTCCTTGTTACTTATATTATAAACGGAAGTTGCAAATGAGTAAAGAGCTTTTTTGTAAACAAATAAACAACTCTTGTTTATTTCATACAAAGAAACAGTAAAAAAGAAAATACAAATTTTGATAAAATTTGTGTAAAAAAGGTTGTTTTTATTTTTTAAATGATGTATTATATATAGTGTATATTGCGATAAGTATGGTTTAACCATAATTTCAGGAGGTAATTTAAAATGAGCAAAGTAAAAGTTCTCCTTATCGGTGCGGCTTTCAGCGCAGATTTACACGCTGAAGGTTATTCGCGTTGCACAGATATTGCAGAGATTGTTGCTATCTGTGATAAGGACACAAGCCGTGTTAAGGCTCTTGCTGACCGCTACGGTTTTGAAAATTATGCGGTTTACGATGATATGTTCAAGGCAATTGACGAAGTTGAGTGCGATGTTGTTGACATCTGTCTCCCGAACTTCCTCCATGTTGAGGCTGCAAAGCGCGCATTTGCCAAGGGCAGACATGTTATTTCAGAGAAGCCGCTTGCTACAACAGTTGAGGATGCTAAGGCTATGGTCGATGCTGCTGAGGCTGCAGGCAAGAAGCTTTACTACGCTGAGGACTGGTTATTTGCTCCGGCTCTTAACCGCGCACTTCAGGTAATCGATGAGGGTGCTATCGGTAAGCCGATGTTCGTTCGCGCTCGCGAGTGCCACTGCGGTTCACACTCTCCGTTTGCACAGACAATTAAGTTCTGCGGCGGCGGTTCAATGGTTCACCTCGGTGTTCACCCGGTTTGCTTTATGCTTGCTCTTAAAGATAACAAGTGGGCAGAGCTTACTGCTATGACTTCAGGCGGCGGCGAGAACAACCTCCAGCATAAAACTATGGAGGGTGAGGACTGGGCTGCTGTTCTTATGCGTTTCCAGGACGGCACAACTGCACTCTTAGAAGCTAACTACGTTACTACAGGCGGTATGGAAGACGTTATCGACTTCTACGGAGACAAGGGTTGCATTCATGTTGACCTTACTTTCTCCTCCGCTCTTAATGTATATTCAATCCCGGGTCTTGAGTACACTGTCGAGAAGGCAGAGGTTACTACCGGTTGGTCAAAGCCTGCTGTTGACGAGAAGTTCAACCTTGGCTACTGCAGCGAAATCCGTCACTTTATGGAAAGTGCCCGTGATAACAAGGATGCTAAGGTTGGTCTCCGCGGTATCGACGGTTACGAGGCTATAAAGGTTATTAACTTAATCTATAAGTCAGCTCGTGAGGGCATTGCTATCAAGAACGACAATCTGTAAACTAATAAAAGGAGATATAAAGCAATGAAAAA
Source organism: Eubacteriales bacterium (assembly GCA_045544695.1). Classification (GTDB taxonomy): domain Bacteria; phylum Bacillota; class Clostridia; order Oscillospirales; family JAAYXM01; genus RGIG7332. Next base: position 4,424 of record JAZPZP010000133.1, read on the forward strand.
GAAGATACATAATTTTGACCTGCCGGTTGAAATTGCCGGCGTAAAATTCAGAAACCCGTTTTATGTTGCTTCCGGTCCGACCACAAAGTCGGTTGAGCAGCTCAAGGTTATCGAAGAGTGTGGTTGGGGTGCTGCAAGTAATAAGCTCACCATCGATCCGGCTCCGTACATCAACCGTAAGCCGCGTTATGCAATCTTTAAGG
>JAZPZP010000134.1:0-10784 GCA_045544695.1 Eubacteriales bacterium
ATTCCCCGTGAAACGGGGAATTTGTTAGTTCTGTTCTTCTTTTTTATCTTCTAAACTAATCTTTTCTTTGACCTTGCACTTATCAAAAATAAACGCGATAATTAAGAATAAAATTACATTTGCAACCGCGCCGAGACCCGAGAAAGCAAGAGTTCTTATCGGGGAAACGAAGTCGTTTAATTTAACCGCTTCAATCATATATCCGCCTGCGGTAAATAAAACAAAGCTCATAACAATACCGATTGCTGTGCGTGAGGTTAAAAGCTTTTTTTCATCATCCATAAACCAGCACGCGGCGAGAACTCTGAAAATTACAACGCCGATAATGCCCGGAATACCTGCAATTAAGTATGCTGCAGCGGCACAACCGATGAGAGCGGCAAGCATTGAAAAGCCGGTAGGTAAAAAGCACGCAGCGAGCATAACAAAGGTATCGCCGAGTGAAATGTAAAAGCCGGGGGTTTCCTTTTTTGTAATGAGAGAAACTGCGAAGATAATTACCGCAAAAATAATAGTTGCAAGGATTTTCTTTTTGTTTTTCATTTTTTACAGCTCCTTTAAAAATGGTTCAAAGGCGAGACCGTCGAGAGGATCAACGCCCATCTTATGTGAATATTCAAGGGCTCTCGTTACAATGTCCTGTGTTTTCTGAAGTGCCTCACGGTGAGGAAGTCCTAAAACCAGATAGCCGCAGAGGAGAGAAGCAAATAAATCGCCTGTACCGCAATATTCTTGCGCGATAAAGGGAGAAGAGACATAGAAACGCTCATTATCATCGCGACTGCGGACAAAATTGTGCATCATATTTCCGGTGCGAACACCGGTAATTACAACGCAATGTGGTCCCATATCAAGAAGCTTTTCGGCAATTTCAAAAATCTTCTCGTGGTCAGCCTCTGTCACATTATGTATATACGGAACATCAGCAAGAAGGCACGCCTCGGTTAAATTCGGCGTAATTATATCTGCCTTTGCAACAAGCTTTCTCATACCGTTACAGAGCGGAATATCGCAAGTAGCGTAGCGCTCACCGTTGTCACCCATAACAGGATCGACAAAAAGAAGCGTATCATCGCGCTTAAACTCGGATATAAAATCAAGAATGAGCGAAATCTGAAGCTCGCTGCCTAAAAATCCCGTATAAATCGAGTTGAAGTGTAAGTTAAGATTTTTCCACTTTTCGTAATAAGGCTTTATTCTGTCGCTATAATCCTCGAAGTAAAAATCGGGATAAGCGGTATGATTTGATAAAATTGCGGTCGGCACGGGGCAGGTTTGAATTCCAAGCGCCGAAATGACCGGAATTGCGACGGTGAGTGAGCATCTGCCAAAGCCGGAGAGATCGTTTATCACCGCACATTTAAGTAAATCTTGCATCTAAAGCATCCTTTCGGAATAACATAAAAATATTATACATCAAAAAAACTAAAAAGAAAAGACCCTTTCGGGCCTTTTCGAGTTAATCAATATAGCGCCACGGATTGACGTGCTTTCCGTTGACACGAATTTCAAAGTGACAGTGAGGACCGGAGCTATTGCCGGTAGAACCGATTTTAGCAATCTGTTCACCCTTGCCGACCTTCTGGCCGCGCTTGACAAGAAGCTTTGAGTTATGTGCATAATAGGTCTGCATACCGTTGCCATGGTTGATGATAACGAGGTAACCGTAGCCACCCTTCCAACCTGCAAAAGAAACCGTACCACCGTCAGATGCATAAACCGGACTACCGTGAGCGAGAGCAAAGTCAATACCGGTGTGGAATCCGCTTCTGCGATAACCGTAATTTGATGAAACGACAGCCTTACCCGTAGGTCTGCGGAAAGTACCTGTTGCAGCTTTTTTCGGAACAGGTTTGGTACCGACTAAGACAACCTTTGTTACCGGCTCACTTACAACGGTTTCGCTGATGATGATACGCTCGGTTTCCTTACCGTCGACATAAGTGACATCAGAAACAACCTGTTTTTTACCCTTTACACCATTTGTTTTAACCGAGGTTTTACCTTTATAAATTGAAGAATCGTTTACCTTTTTTGTTTCGTAGGGGATATCAACCATTTCTGTAAGGCGAGTGAATTCCTGAACGGAAAGAACAGGAACATTTTTCATAACGATAACTTCCTGACCTTCGGAAAGGGAAGAAGTATCAATTCCGGGATTTAATTTGCGAAGCTCTGAGCGAGTCATACCGTAAGCTCTGCAAATTGAGTTAGCTGTTTGCTTTTTATAAACAGAATGTGTTGTTTCAATTCTGTTTGTTTCCTGAAGTAGGGAAATAAGCTCGTCCGTCGTACATAAGCTCACGGTTTCAACCGCCTCAAAGGAAATCTTATAATCACTTAAAATTTTCTTTGTGGTATTCTCAGCTTCAGAAGCAGTTAAAGCGGCAAGCGCAGCTTCAACACTTTCGCGGTCGCGACACGCGCCGATAAGCACACCGTCAACCGTCAAGGTATAAAGCTCCTCAACGCCTTCAATTTGAGAATAGAGAAGACTCTCTAACTTTTCACCCTCTAAAATATTATCGCGTTCGACGATTCCGAAGGAGAAAGCGACATTTGGATTGACCGAAAGCGGCGTGCCCATAATTTTGCTTACACGCGTCTGCACATGCATAACGCTTTCCTGGTAATCCGCCTGGCTTATAACATAGCCAAGTGATTCACCATCAATAATAACCTCAATGCCAAAGCTGTAAAAAGCGGTGGTAAAGAGCAAAACAGAAATAAAAGCAAGAACCGCAACGCAGGAAAGTCTCTGCGCTCTTGCACGCGCAATTGCCGCGGCAAGTTGATGAGAGATGCAGAGAATCTCGTGCTTTCTTGCAGTTAAGAACTTAAGACTTGCTGCATAAAGAGCCACAAAGAAAATTGCGGTCGGAACAAAAATGTTTTTCTTTGCAAATGGCCAGATGTATCTGCAGCAAACAAAAGTAAGAAAAGAAAGTATATATTTAGTTTTATCCCATAGCCCGAAGAGAGCACCGCGCGCTGAATTGTTGATACTTGAAGTTGAACTAGCCTCACTTGCAGCGGCGCTTGAGTTTAAATTTCGTGCCAGAGAAATCACATCCTTTTTATCAAAAGTTACAAAGTGTTACAAACTAATTACATAATACTACGAATGGGCAAAAAAGTCAATAGAAACAGGCTGTAAAATCAAAAAAAATTAAGGCAAATTTCGACGAAAAAAAATCCTCTGCGAATTTCGCAGAGGATTACTTTGTAAACTTATTATATTCGTCAAGCATTGCGGTGTAATGAGTGAGCATTTCTGCAATTTTTTCATCAGAAATAAGATGAGAAAAAGCTTTTTCTACCGCATTTTTAAACTTTTCTTCGATTGCATCGGAGAAAAGAAGCGGACAGACAAATTTGGCGCGAGGGTCGGGAATTATCTCAAGCTTACCGTCTCTTAATGCGGGAGCGAGCGGGAAGATTCTGCAGGATAGCGGACGGTAAACCCGGTTGCATTTTCCGGTACAGGAAGTGAAGAAAACGGGATACCCATTCATTTCGGATTTCCTGATTTCATACCCGTGGGAAGAAAGTAATTTTTCCTCGCCTGGGAATACAATCATACCGTCGTTTTCGTCTCCTTTGCAGCATTTTGCACCGCAAAGCGCGCCACAGTCTGCAGAAATTGGTGTTAATGAACCAATTTCGCAATACGCTTTGTTATAAATTTCGAAGTAATGTCGCATCGTTATAAAAGATTGATGCCTGCTGCCTTGCAACGAGCAATGTCATCATCCGGCCAAATTGAGGACTGAACCTCACCGATATGTGCTTTGTTCAAGAAAAACATACAAATTCGTGACTGGCCGATACCGCCGCCTACAGTAAGCGGAAGTTCACCGTTTGCGAGAGCCTTCTGGAACGGAAGGTTTAACCTGTCCATACAATTTTCGTGCTCAAGTTGAGAAATAAGGCTATTTTCATCAACACGAATTCCCATTGAAGAGACCTCGAGAGCTAAGTCAAGAAGCGGATAATAGAGCATAATATCGCCGTTTAATGCCCAATCGTCATAGTCGGGTGCACGACCGTCGTGCTTTTCGCCGTTACTCAACTTACAGCCGATCTGCATTATAAATACAGCACCGTGCTTTTTTGTTATTTCATACTCACGCTCTTTTGCGGTTTTATCCGGGTACATATCAAGAAGCTCCTGAGAGGTGACAAATGCGATGTTCTCGGGCAACTTCGGAGTAATAAACGGATACTTTTCGGCAATGTAGCTTTCGGTTTTGCGAAGAGCCGCGTAAATTTTTGAAACGACATTCTTTAAATTTTCAATCGTTCTTTCCTCGCGGGTAAGAACACATTCCCAATCCCACTGGTCAACATAAATTGAATGGAGATTGTCGCTCTCTTCGTCGCGGCGGATAGCATTCATATCGGTATAAAGTCCCTCGCCTGCAGAAAAGCCATAGGTTTTAAGAGCCTGTCTTTTCCATTTTGCAAGAGAATGGACAATTTCACACGGCGCATCGTTTAATTCAAGCACACCAAAGGAAACGGGACGCTCAAAACCGTTTAAGTTGTCATTAAGACCGGATTCTGCACGCACGAAAAGCGGAGCGGAAACACGAGTTAAGTTGAGCGCTTCGGCTAAATTTCTCTCGAAATTATCCTTAACCGCTTTGATTGCAATTTCGGTCTCGCGAATTGAGAGCGGAGTTTTATAATCTTTTGGAATAATAAGGTTTTTCATACTTAACTTCCTTTAGTATTTAATCAGATAGCTGTCGACTTCCCAGTCGTGAACACGAGTGGTATATTCTGTCCACTCAAGTTCTTTTGCTTCAATATATTTTTCGCAGATATGCTCGCCTAATGTATCGCAGACGAGAGCATCCTCGCGCATAGCATCAATTGCTTCCGAAAGATTTCGCGGAAGGGATGAAATGCCCTGAGCGCGTCTTTCCTTGCGTGACATATCATAGATGTTGCAATCAACAGGTGCCGGGGGAGTAAGCTTATTTTTGATGCCCTCAAGACCGGCAGCTAAAGCAACCGCAACCGCAAGGTAAGGATTTGCTGATGGATCAGGGTTTCGAAGCTCGATGCGAGTGCCTGCTCCGCGAGCGGACGGAATACGAATGAGCGGGGAGCGATTATGCGCGCTCCAAGCAATATAAATCGGAGCTTCATAGCCCGGAACGAGTCGCTTATATGAATTAACAAGTGGATTTGTCACCGCAGCAATACCCTTACTGTGATTTAATATGCCTGCGATAAAATGATAAGCATCTTCGGAAAGTCCGAGTTCATCGTTTTCGTCGTAGAACGCATTTTTGCCGTTCTTTGTAAGTGACATATTTATGTGCATACCTGAGCCTGCAATACCGTAAATCGGCTTCGGCATAAAGGTAGCGTGGAGATTATGACGCTGAGCAATGCTCTTTACAACTAACTTGAAGGTCATAATATTATCGGCGGTAGAGAGCGCATCACCGTACTTAAAATCAATCTCGTGCTGAGAATCGGCACATTCGTGGTGCGACGCCTCGATTTCAAAGCCCATATCCTCGAGCACGACGCACATATCGCGACGCACACATTCACCGAGGTCAACCGGACCTAAATCGAAATAGCCTGCCTTGTCGTATAAGATATTTGACGGTTTACCGTGTTCATCGGTTTTGAAGAGGAAGAACTCGGCCTCGGGACCGATGTTGAATCCGTCAAAGCCCATATCTTTAGCTTCCTTTAATACTTTTTTAAGAATGTAGCGCGGGTCACCTTCAAACGGGGTACCGTCAGGGCGATAAACATCACAAATAAGACGCGCGACCTTTTCTTTGCCTTCAATCCAAGGAAGAATAGCGAACGAATTCAGATCGGGATATAAGTACATATCCGACTCCTCAATTCTGACAAAGCCTTCGATTGATGAGCCGTCAAACATACATTGGTTATTAAGAGCTTTTTCAAGCTGTTTTTCGGTAATCGAAATATTCTTAAGAGTGCCGAAAATATCGGTAAATTGCAAACGTATAAATTTCACATTTTCTTCATCAACAATGCGAATAATATCGTCTTTAGTGTAGTTGTTCATATAAGACAGCCCTCTTTTCAAGTACATTATATAATATAATATCATAAAAAAGCGAGCAAAACAAGAAGTTTGCCAAAAAAATGTAAAACTCTTTACGCAAGCCCATAATTAGTGTATACTATGAAAAAAGGAGCGTGCATAAAAATGGAATGGATACAGGTCTCCATAACGACAACACCGGAGGGAATTGATCCCCTCTGCGGAATTTTATTAAATCTTGGAATAAACGGCTTTGAAATAGAGGATGAGGGTGATTTTACCCGTTTTTTAGAAGAAAATAAACAGTATTGGGATTATGTCGACGATGAGCTTTTAGAGCAGAAGAAAGGCGATACTAAGGTTAAGATTTATGTTACAAACAATGAATCCGGCCTTGAAACGCTTGTTAAAATCCGCAAGAAAGCAGAAGAGGTTAAAAAGGAATTTCCTGAGCTTGGTACTCTCAATATTGAGCTTTGCAATATGAATGAAGAGGATTGGGCGGAGAATTGGAAGCAGTTTTTCCATCCGTTAAAAATCGGTGAGCGCGTCCTCATTCAGCCTGAATGGGAACCGGCAGACGATACAGAGGGAAGAGTTGTGTTTACCGTAAATCCGGGTATGATTTTCGGTACCGGTTCTCACCATACAACTCAGCTCTGCATTGAGCAGCTTGAAGCTCGTGTAAAGGATGGAATGAAGGTTTTAGACCTCGGCTGTGGTAGTGGAATTTTATCGATTATAGCGATTTTGCTCGGAGCAGAATATGCCGATGCGATTGATATCGATCCAAACGCAGAAAAAATTGCATATGAAAATGCGGATAGGAACAATGTCAGCCGTGAGAAATATAACGTTTATGCAGGAAATATTTTAACGGATACAGCACTTCAGGCGAAGTTTGAGGAAACCAAGTATGATATGGTGCTTGCAAACATTGTAGCGGATGTAATCATCCCGCTTTCCGATATTGCGCCGCGTTTTATGCATAAAGATACCGTTTTTGTCACCTCGGGCATCATAATGAGCAGGTTAGACGAGGTTAAATCGGCTCTTGAGAAAAATTTTAATATTGTAAGCATTTATGAGAAAAATGACTGGGCGGCAATAGTTTGCACACCTATGTTTTAAAATAAACAGAAAAATTTTGAGTATAATAAGTTTATAGTACTGGACAAATGAGTAAAAGTTTGGTAAAATATATTGTGATTTTGAAGTAACGGATTGGTGATTTGTGTGCCGAAGTTTTTTGTACAGCGAGAAAATATCGGCGAAAGTACGGTTAATATAACCGGTGCTGATGCAAATCATATCAGCCGCGTTTTGCGTATGCATACGGGAGAGAGTCTCGCCGTGTGTGACGGCAATGGTGTGGATTATACCTGTGAAATCGCGGAAATAAGTTCCGATTGTGTTTCACTTAAAATCCTTGAAAAGCACTTGTGTGATGCTGAGCCGAGCGTTTCAATAACTCTTTTTATGGCGTTGCCTAAAAGCGATAAAATGGAGTATGTTGTTCAGAAATGCGTCGAGCTCGGTGTTACGAAAATCGTTCCGTTTTCGTCGTCGCGCTGTGTCGTAAAGCTTACTGATAAGGATAAGCAAAAAAAGACCGAGCGTTGGCAGAAAATCTCTTACGCTGCAGCTAAGCAGTCGGGTAGGGGAATAATTCCCGAAGTAGAAGTTCCGCAAACCTTTGCGGAAGTTTTAAAAAGAACGCACGAGTTTGATTTATCTCTTTTCTGTTATGAATGTGAAGAGGAGAACTCGCTTAAAAACGTGCTTTCGGAGAATGAATTTAAAAATGTATGTGTCGTTGTCGGGCCGGAGGGTGGCTTTGATAAGGCAGAGGTTGAATCGGCTATCGTGGCGGGCTTTAAGTCCGTTTCGCTCGGAAAGCGAATTTTGCGTTGCGAAACTGCGCCGGGTTGTGCCGTTTGCGCTATCCTTTATCAGACCGACAATTTGTAAAATTTAGGAGTGTGGAATTGTGGCTAACTTAAACAAGAAAGAAGAACAGACAAGAGCGCAGGATTATGTAACAAATAAGCTTCTGTGCGCGTTCACAATTGCGTTTATTATGATTATTGCACTTATAGGAGTAGGTCGCATGATGCGTAGCACAGATACTTTCCGTGTTGCGTTTGAGAGTGTTGGAATTTTTACTTGGGTAATGCTCGGTCTTACCGTTATTGCTGCAGTTATTGCGATTGTAGCTAAGGTGCGTGGCACGGGCGAGAAATATAAGCTCGTTACAGCAAAGCATATAGCAGTGATATTGGGCTTTATAACAGTTTGCTCTGCAATTCTCTCTTTTGCATTCAGCCAGGAAACAATCAATTTCCTCTATATCGTTATTCCGGCAGTTACCGTGTTGTTCATTGTTTACCACACATTCCCGCGTGATTTCTTTGCATTATCTCTTATCGCGGGCTTTGCGGCAATCGGTATCTGGCTTATGAATATAGCTATGCGCTACGCAATCATTCTTGCAGGTGCGTTGCTTGCGCTTATCGTTGTCGCTACAGTTTTAACAATTGTTGCAAACTTAAACGGCGGTAAGCTTTTTGGCAAGAAATTCTTCCCGAAGGATGCGAAATTTGCTCTTTTGTATATCGCATATGCGCTCATTCTTGCGCTTGTCGTCGTTATGTGGTTTGTCGGAACACCGGCAACTTACTATTGCGTATTTGCGCTTCTGGCATATATCATTTTAACCGGCATTTACTATGCAGTTAAAATGATGTAGAAAAAGAAAAGTTTTTCTTGACTATTACTTAGTCTTTAGGTATAATAATTTGTGCAGTCGGAAAATTGCTTTGATTTTCCGACCGCTAAAATTAAATGATATTTTCGGCTTGGAGAAGTACTCAAGAGGTCGAAGAGGCGCCCCTGCTAAGGGTGTAGGTCGTTCACGCGGCGCGGGAGTTCAAATCTCCCCTTCTCCGCCAAAAAGAACAGGTTCACACAAAGTGTGGACCTGTTCTTTTTTGTAGATACGGGAATTGACATTTCGCGCCGCGTTAGCGGCAAGGGGGAACCGAGCCCGACTGCCGCCAGTGGCGGATGAAAGGAGGGCGCAGGGTTGTGCCGCGGTCGAAATTTTTAAGGCAGCATCGTCTGCCGCAAAAAATTTCGGGCACCGCAAACGGGTAAAATCTCCCCTTCTCCGCCAAATAAAACAGACACACTTTTGTGTGTCTGTTTTATTTTTCATAGAGAAATAAGGGAGATTTGAACTATGAGTGGGAAAAGTGCCGCCTTGTCCAGCTTGAAATGGTAAATAAGTGGACAATTGGGATGTTTTGTGTTATAGTAAAAGCAATCAATTAAGCTTTGGAGGAATTACAGTGAAAAGAGTTTTATCATTTATTGTGTGTTTGGCACTTATTGTGTCGCTCTTACCGCAGGTGGCACTTGGGGCAAGTGTAGTAGCAAGCGGAACTTGCGGAGACAACTTAACCTGGACACTTGACAATTATGGCACTCTGACAATCTCCGGTACAGGTGATATGGCAAATAATAGACCACCATGGTATGACTCGCGTTCATCAATTAAAAAAGTAGTTATCAAAAGTGGCGTAACGAGCGTTTGTTATGCTGCGTTTGTGCGTTGCGAAAGCCTTAGTAGCGTGAGCATTCCGGACAGCGTAACGAGCATTGGGGAATATGCGTTTGAATATTGCACAAGCCTTAGTAGCGTGTACATAACAGACATAGCGGCGTGGTGCAATATTGAGTTTGCAAACCCTAATTCAAATCCGTTATATTACGCTCAATGCCTATATTTAAACGGAAACTTTGTAAATGATTTGGTAATTCCTAAAGGTGTAACGAGCATTGATGATTCTACGTTTTTTAATTGCTCAATTAGAAGTGTTAGCATTCCGGACAGCGTAACGAGCATTGGTAATTCTGCGTTTTGTAATTGCACAAGCCTTGGTAGCGTGAGCATTCCAGATAGCGTAACGAGCATTGGTAATTCTGCGTTTTATAATTGTAGTAAACTTAGTAGTGTAAGCATTCCTAATAGTGTAACGCGCATTGATTATTCTACATTTGAAAATTGCACAAGCCTTAGTAGCGTGAGCATTCCAGACAGCGTAACGAGCATTGGTTATGAAGCGTTTTATAATTGCACAAGCCTTGGTAGCGTGTATATAACCGACATAGCGGCATGGTGTGATATCGAGTTCGCAGGCTATTCTGCAAATCCATTATATTACGCTAAAAACCTATATTTAAACGAAAAGCTTGTAACTGATTTGGTAATCCCGGACGGTGTAACGAGCATTGGTGATTATGCGTTTGAGTATTGCACAAGCCTTAGTAGCATAAATATCCCAGACAGCGTAACGAGCATTGGTGATTATGCGTTTTATAATTGCGAAAGCCTTAGTAGCATAAATATCCCAGACAGCGTAACGAGCATTGGTTTTCAGGCATTTGGTTCTTGTGGACTTACAAGTGTTTATATAACCGACATAGCGGCATGGTGCAATATAAAATTTTCTACTAATGATCATGGCATTTTTTCTTCAAACCCCTTTTCTTCTGCTGAAAACTTGTATTTAAATGGAGAATTGGTTACGAATTTAGTAATTCCTGAAGGGATAACAAAGATTCTTCCGGGTGCGTTTTTTGGTTGCGAAAGCCTCACGAGTGTGAGCATCCCGGACGGTGTAACGAGTATTGGTAATTATGCGTTTAAAAATTGCAGTAGCCTCACGAGTGTGAGCAT
>JAZPZP010000135.1:0-10044 GCA_045544695.1 Eubacteriales bacterium
TGACGTAGCTAAGAAGAATGCGTAAATAAAAATTAAAGGTGTTGGAATTATCCAACACCTTTTTTGTTTTTAACCCGCCACATACTCGGCGTCATTTTATATCTCGCCTTATACGCGATTGAAAAGTAATTTGTACTTTTAAATCCGACGAGTGTTGTGATTTCAGAAATGGAGAGCTGAGTGTTGCGTAATAACTTTTCAGCCTCAAGAAGACGCACATCCAAAAGATAACGGCTGGGTGTACTGCGTGAAAATTTCTTGAAAATGTGCTCGATATGCGAAAGAGAATATCCTAATGCGTGCGAAATCTTAGTTGCCGAAAGCTCCGGGTCTGCATAATGCGTAAACATAAATTTAATCGCTTTGACAAAAACATCATATCGCTTGTCGCGCGTGTTGGAGTAGGTGGTGTATGTCTGGTGGATATCGTCGATAACCTCAGCGAAACCATCGGCGGCAAGCTGAAGCTTTTCTTCGTCGGATGCGTCTCCGCATACTAAGTTATAAACTTTGGGGTTTAACGGATTTTCAAGCTTTTTTGCATCACCTGTTATTGCAAGATGAATGGTGAGAAGCTTATCGCCATCGCTGGGAATAGAGAAAGCTTTGCTGTTCTCCGGCCTTTCGCGATGCGCTACAAGCACGGGGTAGAGTGACTCGATTTCCGAACTCATATCAGAAAATGAAACGGTTATACCAATGTCGCGCAGAAAGAAAATGTAGAAAGAAAGTTTGTCGAGTATTTCATCATAAATGTCGAACATAAAAACCCTCCTTTGGAATACTGGTTATTTGGAGAATTTCTGCCAAGGTTTAATACAGGAAAGGCATATTATCGCGCCGACTGCTGCGATTCCTATCCAAAGCATAATTGTGAAGTTCCAGCCAAAGCTCTCGGAGAGCTTTGCGATTCCGTAAATTGAAATTGAGCTTCCGATATATGTGAAGGAATTTAGTATTCCCGATGCCGAGGATACAATTCCTTTCTTCTGGAAGAATGCAGGGAGCATACACACTAAAATTAAGTTGACTCCGTGCATACTGCCCGAGAGGAGCGCCATACATAAAACGGAAAGAATTGCGTTTTTACCGGTAAAGAAGAAGAGACCAGCCGCACAAATCGTTCCTATTGCGAAGAAAAGACCGGCGCAGGATAACGGATTGGTCACCTTCTTGCGATAAATGTTTGTTGCAACCGTGAGGGCTGCAATATTGAATATCGGTAAAATTACGCCGGTTAAAATGGAAACAACCGTGCTTAAATTATAGGTATCAGTAATGTAAGTAGGCATCCAGGTTGTAATTCCGTCGCGAAGTGCGCCCTGAAGCGCGATTGCGATAAAAATGAAAATCATCATCGGAGTAAAGAGAGCTTTAAATGAGCCTTCTTTTTTGTCAGTTTTCTGAGCTTTTGGCTCCGGAGGAACATCAATTGCGAACTTGTTCCAGAAGAAGAGCATCACGATTCCGGAAAGTGCGGAGAAAATAAATACCGCTTTCCAGGAGAAGAGGGATATGAGAACAGGTGCTGCGAGATATACAAACATAGTGCCGAAAGAGCCGCCCCAGTTAACCTTAAGCGTTGCTTTTTTGTAATCGTCATCGTCTAAAAGAGCTGCCATTGAGCGCACGAGCGGCGGCCACATAAAGGCTTGAGCAAAGCCGTTTACGCACCAGATTGCGAGCATAATATAAGGGCTTTGCGTGATCGGCATCAAAAAGTTCATAAGTATTGTAAGCAGAAGACCATAGCAAATAAGCTTCTTGGTTGAAAATCTGTCACCGCAGAGACCGCTTATAATCTGACCTGCACCGTAGGTGATGAACGTACCCGTGGTAGCGAGCGCCAGAAGCGAGCGGGAGATTCCGGTGCTCACCTCGATTTCGGAGATTATTGCGCCGTAGTTTATGCGCGTTATGTAGCTCACCATGTAGGTGATTGTGAAGAGGACGGTTAAAATACTGACCTCTTTTTTTGTCTGTAATTTAGTCATTTTTTGCCTCCGTGTATAGTTTTATATTGTTTTCAAGATAAAGCTTTTTAATCTCAGGCGAGAGGGAAGAGTCGGTAATGTAATAATACTCCGATTTTACATCGTCTAACTTAAATAAAGCTTTTTTTTCAAATTTAGAGCTGTCTGCAAGAATGAACGTCTTTGCAGATGATCTTATAATCTGCTTCTGAACTAAAAGTAAATCACTTTGATAGTCGCAAATTCCGTTTTCGAGTGAAACTGCAGACGGAAAAATAAATGTTTTAGGAATATTTAGCGAATCGTAAGCGGACAAAACAAGCGAGCCATAAAAGGAATTTTCGCTCGGCATATATTCGCCTGAGCATAAAATCAGCTTGAATCCCTCGTTTTCGCGCAGAATTTCAAGAACATCGAGCGAGTGAGTGATTACCGTTAAATTTGTAAATTGACTCTTTAGAATCTCGGCAAAAACATTCGCCGTACTGCCTTGGTCGAGCGCGATTGTATCGCCATCGTTTATAAATGAACACGCGGTTTTCGAAAGCTCGCGCTTTAATTCATTATGCTCCTGCAAGCGCTCGTTGAGAGATAAATAAGGCTTCATCGTATTATTCGAGACCGCACCGCCGTGAACTCGAGAGAGAAGACCAACTTTTTCCATATAAAGCAGGTCGCGCCTTATCGTTTCAAGCGAAACATCAAATTCGGAAACCAGGCTCGCGGTTGAAACTGCACCATTCTTGTTTATAAGTTCATATATTTTATCTTGCCTTTCTTTTGCAAACAAATCCTCACCTCCAACTATATCCACATTTTAACACATAAATACAACAAAGTCAACGCAAATCCACAAATGCTTTTGGTGGACTGTTGTTTATAATATAAAAGCCTTCCTCATCAAAGAAAGGCTTTTGGATTAGTCTGTATTTTGATCATATAATAACTTTGTCGCAAGAATGAAACCATGTTTGAAAGCAGCTTCTGTGAGCGCTGTGTAATACTCTGATATGAGGGCATCAAAAGTTTCAAATGCAGGTAGTGACGAAGAAGACAATGATTCCAACAGTTTTTTTCTGCTCACATCCAACAGAACACTCAAATTGTCAAGCTCAGGGTTATTTTTTATACAGTCAGTGCAAGGAGTTAATTCCCCGTGCCACAATTCTGAAATTGTGCTTTTCATAATATCACCTCAAAAAAGATTTTAACCTGAAATAGGTTAAAAGTCAATAACCTGTTTCAGGTTGGGTTAGAATATGCACGAGGTGATGTTATGTATATTCGACTTCGTGATTTAAGAGAGGATAGGGATTTAACACAAAAACAGATTGCGGAGATGCTGGGTATGTCGCAGACAGGATATTCAAAATATGAAGCGGGAGAAGACGACATACCTACACAGGTACTCATTAAGCTTGCTGAATTTTATGATACATCTGTTGACTATATACTCGGAAGAACAAATACAAAATAAAAACTGCCCGACTGTTGTCGAGCAGTTTTTTGTTTTTCTTAGTCGATGATATCGACGGACACCTTGATGTCCTTGCGAATTGCGGCAGATTTCATAATCGCGCGAATTTCCTTCGCGATGCGACCGTGCTTGCCGATAACCTTACCCATATCACTTGGTGCTACGCGGAGCTCGTAAACGAATTCTCCGTCTTCACGCTGGACTTCGGTGACGCTCACTTCATCAGGATTGTCAACAAGGTTTTTCGCAATGTAGGTAAGAAGATCTACCATGTTTTCGTACCTCATTTCAATTAGAGAGCGCCTGCGCGTTTGAGAAGTGTCTTAACAGTATCGGTCGGCTGAGCACCGTTCTTCATCCATTCGAGAGCGCGCTCAGTGTCGATTTTGATTTCAGCCGGCTCGGTAAGCGGATTGTAAGTTCCGAGCTCCTCAATAAATCTTCCGTCACGCGGGAAACGAGAATCAGCTACAACAACACGATAGAAAGGAGCCTTCTTAGCACCCATTCTGCGAAGTCTGATCTTAACCATTTATTTTCACCTACCTTAAATAATTTTTATCTAATGCTTAATTTAAGCGCATTATACTGTTAGAACGGGAATTTCATACCCGGAAAACCACCGCGGCGTTTTAGCTTTTTCATATTCCCGCCGGTAAATTGCTTCATCATCTTGCGAGTCTGCTCAAACTGCTTTAAAAGGCGGTTGACATCCTCGACCTTTGTTCCGCTGCCATCCGCGATTCGCTTCTTGCGGGAAGGGGTGATTGTATCTGTACTGTCACGCTCACGCGGAGTCATTGATAAAATGATTGCCTCGGTTTTTGCCATAGCCTTTTCGGTAACGGAAGCATCGGGCAAATTCGCAGCGTTCATACCCGGGATCATACCGAGTAAATCCGTCATCGAGCCGAGTTTTTTCATCTGCTTCATCTGATCGTAAAAATCAGCGATAGTAAATGTGTTTTTCTTGATTTTAGCTTCGAGCTCGAGCGCTTCCTTTTCGTCAAAAGCGTTTTGAGCTTTTTCGATAAGAGAGAGAACATCACCCATACCGAGTATTCGGGATGCCATACGCTCGGGATGGAAAGGCTCAATCTGGTCAAGCTTTTCGCCGACACCGATAAATTTAATCGGCTTTCCGCATACGGCACGGACTGAAAGAGCTGCACCGCCGCGAGCATCGCCATCAAGCTTTGTTAAGAACACACCGTCAATGTCAAGCGCTTCGTTAAAAGCAGCAGCGGCATTGACCGCGTCCTGACCTGTCATAGCGTCAAGAACAAGCATAATCTCGTCAGGTGAGACCGCTTCTCTTATGTTCTTAAGCTCGTTCATAAGCTCATCGTCAATATGAAGACGACCTGCGGTGTCGATGAATACCAAATCGTTACCATGGCGCTTTGCGTGTTCAACCGCAGCTTTTGCAATTTCAACAGGATTGCCCTGTCCCTGTTCAAAAACAGGAAGATTTAACTGCTCAGCCACAACGGTAAGCTGTTTTATAGCGGCAGGACGATAAACGTCACAAGCGACGAGTAACGGGCGCTTGTGGTGATTTTTTGCGAAATGCCCTGCAAGCTTTGCAATATTCGTTGTTTTACCGGCACCCTGCAGACCGACGAACATAACAACTGTCGGCGGTTTTGAAGAGATGTTGAGCTTTGAGTTTTCTTCACCCATAAGAGCGGTAAGCTCTTCGTTAACGATCTTAATAACCTGCTGAGCAGGATTCAAGCCTTCGAGCACCTGAACTCCGACCGCACGCTCGGAAACGCGCGCAATAAAGTCCTTCGCTACCTTGAAGTTAACGTCGGCCTCGAGGAGTGCTATGCGAATTTCGCGCATAGCTTCTTTTATATCTTTTTCGGTAAGACGCCCTTTTGAGCGCAAGCGCTTAAAAGCGGCGGAGAGCTTTTCGGTTAAGCCTTCGAATGCCATTTTTGCCTCCTGCTCTATTCATCAAGAAGTGCCGCATGGTTTAAAATTTCGTTTGCAGCACAATCGAGCTCGTCGTTTCGATAATTAGTGTTATTGATTAAAAGGATTTTTTCAGCCGCATTTTTTATTGAACGGACATTTTCGGAAAGTCTTCCGAATTTAGCGGCAAGACCGAGCTTGTCTTCAAATTCAGTGATGATCGCCTCGGCGCGGACAATTCCATCGCGCACACCCTGGCGAGTAATGCCGAGATGCTCGGAAATTTCACCTAAAGACAAGTCTTCGTTATAGTATAAATCAAACAGTTCCTTCTGTTTGTCGGTAAGAATATCACCGTAAAAATCAAATAGTATGGTCATTTCATAGGATTTTTCTTTCATGGAAGTAAACCTCCTCTTGTAAAGCCAAACTACTTTACAATGATGATTATACACTAAATGCATATCTTTGTCAAGCTATATTTTTAATAAATACGGTTGATAAGCAGGGCTGTTTTGTGGTAGAATAATACTAACAAAGGAGTTGGTTTGATGCAGAATGTTTACCGTGAAATTTTACCGGGAATAAACCTTAGGGTTGTTCAGACGGATAAGTTTAAAACAGCTTGCTTTTCGGCGAGCTTTGTAACAAGATTAACTCACGCGGATGCGGCAAAAAATGCGCTCATTCCGCAGGTTCTGCGTCGCGGAACACGAAAGCATCCCGATATGACGAGACTCTCAGCGGCGCTCGATACGCTCTATGGCGCGCGAGTTGAACCGGAGGTGCGAAAATTCGGAGATATCCAGCTTACGGGAATAATCTGCGATTTGATTACGGCAGACTGCGTTGCAGACGGGGAAGCGCTACTCTCGGATACGCTTACACTTGCACTCGAGGTGTTGCTTGACCCGTGTCTTACGGGAGATTCGTTTGTTAAAGAATATGTCGAAGGCGAGAAGGAAAATTTAATCGACTATTTAAACGGAGAAATTAACGAAAAGTTAAGCTATGCTTATCGCGAAGCGGTAACAGCGCTTTACAAGAACAGCGGATTTGGTGTAAATGAGCTTGGCGAGGTAGGAGATGTCGCAGCGATTACCGCTAAGGATTTGTACGCGCATTATCGCGATATATTGGAACACGCGCCGCTTGAGATATTCTTCTGCGGAAACTCAAGCTTTGAAGAGGTGGAGGCATGTATTAAGCCGATTCTTTCAAAGCTAAAGCGCAGATACGACAGTTTCGTGTCATTGGGAAAGCCAAAGCAGCCGGAGCAATCTGAGATCTGCGTTCATTTTGATGTAAATCAGGCTAATTTATTGATTGGATTATACACGCCTGTCCGTGCAGGAAGTACCGACCAGCCTGCTATGCACGTTCTGTCTGTTGTGTTGGGTGGCGGAACGGCATCTAAACTTTTTACTCATGTGCGCGAGGAAAAATCCCTCTGCTACTATACCGGTGCTAAGTACGATAAATATCTGCAGGCTATGATTATGTTCAGCGGAGTCGATGTAAAAAAGGTTGAGGAAGCGCGTGGTGAGATGTTAAAGCAGCTTATCGCGTGCCAGGACGGTGACATTACCGAACACGAGCTTGAGGTCGCAAAGCGCAACATTATAAATGTATTCAAAAACGCGGCGGATTCAGCGCTTTCGCTTGAATCATACTGGATAGGTGAGAGTGTTATGGGCCTTTCGCGCGAGCTTGATTTCAGAATTGCAAGAATAAATGCAGTTACAATTGATGAGGTTATTGCCTCTGCAAAAGAGCTTGTAAACTGCCTTACTTATGTGCTTACCGGAAAGGAGGAGACTTATGCAAGAAAAGGTTTACCCGAAAATAAATGAGAAAGTAATCGATGAAACACTTGCAAACGGTCTTAAAATCCGCATTGTTCCGAAACCCGGCTTTGCCAAGGCTTACGCACAGTTATCGGTAAACTACGGTTCGATTGATG
This sequence comes from Eubacteriales bacterium, assembly GCA_045544695.1. Lineage (GTDB taxonomy): Bacteria > Bacillota > Clostridia > Oscillospirales > JAAYXM01 > RGIG7332. Next base: position 7,334 of record JAZPZP010000135.1, read on the forward strand.
CACATTTTGATGCAGGAAACGGAATGATTACGCCGCCTAAAGGTGTTGCACATTTCTTGGAGCATAAGGTGTTTGAGCAGCCGGATGGCGGTAATGCTCTCGCTACTTTTGCACAGACGGGCGCGTCTCCTAATGCTTTTACGAGTAAAACAATGACCGCGTACCATTTCTCATGTACCGAAAATTTTGACAGAAATCTCGAGATTTTACTCGATTTCGTTTCAACTCCGTATTTTACCGATGAAAATGTTTTAAAAGAGCAGGGAATTATCGGTCAGGAAATCGGAATGGTAAACGATAAGCCTCATTTTAAAGTATATGAAAATCTCCACGAGGCGCTTTATCACGTTCATCCCGCTCGTGATTCGATTATAGGAACGGTTGAAAGTATCGGAAATATAACGAGAAGCGTTTTGGATGATTGCTACAGAACATTTTACATTCCATCGAATATGGTGCTCACCGTTGCAGGAGATGTTGACCCCGAGCGGGTTATTGAAACGGCAGAGTCGATGCTTGTTAAGAAGTATATCGCACCGCCAAAACGCGATTACGGTGATGAACCGGAGAGTGTTGCGAAGAAAGAAATTTCGGAGAAGGCAGAATGTAATATCCCGATTTTTGCATTTGGCTTTAAGAGTAAGCTTGAAACAAACGGTAAAGAAGGGCTTAAAAACCGACTTTGTGCCGATCTTACCTGCGATCTCTTGTTTGGACAGTCTTCACAGTTTTATTTTGACGCATATCGTGATGGCGTTATCAATACTGAATTCGATGCAGATACCGTTTTTTACCCGAATAGTTTAGTTACTGTGCTCTCGGGTGAGAGTCGTGATCCTGATGAGATTCTACGTCGTGCACTCAATGTATCAAAAAATATTGATGATAATTATTTTACTCGCGTTCACAGAGCAATTTCAGGTGTGAGACTTCGCAATTTTGACCAGTTTTCATCACTTTGCCGTTCAATGGCAAGTGCACATTTTGCAGGGTATGATTATTTCGATACTTTCGAAGTGTTTGAAAAAATAGGGAAACGTGATATAATGGAATTCATAGCGGATATGTTCTCGGAGAAAAACTTGGCAATATCCAAAATTCTTCCGCTCGGAGGAGAGTAAAAATGAACAATGTTTCTTTTCCCGGGCTTGGTCTTGAATTCAATATAAACCCGGTTGCGTTTTCTATTGGCAGCAAAGAAATTTATTGGTATGCGCTTATTATCGTTGCGGGCTTTTTGCTCGCTACATATTACGGTATGAAAAGGGCAGAAAGCTTTGGTGCAGATAAGGAAAAAATTTTAGACGCGCTTCTTATTGCAGTACCTGCCGCGATTATTTGCGCACGAGCTTATTATGTTATTTTTGAGTTTGATAACTATCGCGATAACCTTATTTCCGTATTATATATATGGGAAGGCGGAATTGCAATTTACGGTGCGATAATCGGTGCGGCCGTGTCTTTTGCGATATACGCAAAGGTTACGAAAACCGAGCTTCTGCCGATGTTTGATATAGGGGCTCTCGGACTTATGATAGGGCAATCGATAGGCCGATGGGGAAACTTTGTTAACGGTGAGGCATACGGCTCGCCAACGGATTTACCTTGGCGTATGGTTGTAAACGGAGTGGTAGCGCATCCGACTTTTCTTTATGAATCAATATGGAATGCTATCGGCTTTGTTATATTGCATTTTTATTCAAAACACAGGAAGTTCAAAGGCGAGATATTCTTCCTTTATGTAGCGTGGTACGGACTCGGGCGATTCTTCATCGAAGGATTAAGGACCGACAGTCTGTATATCGCAAACACGGGAATTCGCGTTTCTCAGCTTATCGGAGGACTTGCCTTTATTGTATCAGTTGTAATTTTAATAATTTTATATAAAAACGGAGGAAAATTAAAATGTCAGCAAAAATAATTGACGGAAAAATGACATCGGCTAAAATGCGCGGTGCAATTCACGAAAAGGTAGAAGCACTTAAAGAGCGCGGAATCACTCCGGGCCTTGCGGTTATCATTGTAGGTAACGACCCGGCAAGCCGCGTTTATGTAAATAATAAAAAGAAGGCTTGTGCCGAGTGCGGAATTTACAGCGAAGAATATGCTCTTCCTGAAGAGACAACCGAAGAAGAGCTTCTCAAATTAGTTCGTGAGCTTAATGAAAGAAAGGAAATAAACGGAATTTTAGTTCAGCTTCCGCTTCCAAAGCACATCAGCGAGGATAAGGTTATTTTAACCATCCGTCCTGAGAAGGATGTTGATGCGTTCCACAAGCAGAATGTCGGTGCTATTATGACAGGCGACTATGAGTTCGTTCCGTGTACTCCGGCAGGTGTTATGGCGCTTCTTGATGAGTATGGCATTGATGTAACAGGTAAGCGCGCGGTTGTTATCGGTCGCTCAAATATTGTTGGTAAGCCGCAGGCGATGCTTTTGTTACATAAGAACGCAACGGTTACCATATGCCATTCAAAAACTCAGAACTTAGCAGAAATTACCCGTGAGGCAGATATTTTAGTTGCTGCTATCGGTAAGCTTGAGTTTGTTACAAAGGATATGGTAAAGCCGGGCGCAGTTGTTATTGACGTCGGTATGAACAGAAATGCAGAGGGCAAGCTCCGCGGCGACGTTGCGTTTGACGAGGTATCCGAGATTGCATCATATATCACTCCGGTTCCGGGCGGTGTTGGTCCGATGACAATTACAAT
>JAZPZP010000136.1:0-9789 GCA_045544695.1 Eubacteriales bacterium
ATGATTCAGGGCGGAGATCCTGATGGCAGAGGCACAGGTGGTCCGGGTTATTCTATCCGCGGTGAGTTTTCCGCAAATGGTTTTGAGAATAAGTTAAACCACATCCGCGGTGTCATTTCAATGGCGCGCGCTCAGCATCCGGACAGTGCAGGAAGCCAGTTCTTCATTATGGTAGACGATGCTCCGCATCTCGATGGTCAGTATGCTGCATTCGGTCAGGTAATTAGCTCAATGGATGAGGCTGACAGAATTGTTTCTGTTCGTCGCGATATGTTCGACAAACCGCTTGAGCCGCAGATTATGAAGAGCGTTACCGTTGATACTTTTGGTGAGGTTTATCCTGAGCCGGAGAAGTGTTAAGCTATGAAATCAGTTTTAGAATTATGTAAGGCAGCAAAGAGTGCATCACGCGAAGTGTCTCTTATCAGCACAGATAAGAAGAACAAAATTCTTTTAGACATTGCCGATGCAATAATAAAAAATGCCGATACACTCATTTCAGAAAATGCTAAGGACATAGCGGCAGCAAAAGAAAACAATATGCGCGAGAGTATGATTGACCGCTTGACTCTCACTCCTGCGCGAATTGAGGCGATGGCTGAGGGTGCGCGTCAGGTAGCAGCTCTGCCCGATCCTATCGGAACTGTACTTTCGGATATTACCCGTCCTAACGGAATTAACATCAAAAAGGTTCGCGTCCCGCTCGGTGTTATAGGAATTATTTTCGAATCGCGCCCGAATGTCACGCTTGACGCGGCTGTGTTGTGTTTGAAATCAGGCAACGCAACCGTTCTGCGTGGTGGAAAAGAAGCAATTTATTCAAACATTGCAATCGTTTCTGTTATGCGTAGTGTTTTGGAAGAAAACGGTGTTTCTCCCGATGCAATCTGCTTAATTGAGGACACTACACGCGCATCGTCAAACGAGCTTATGAATATGAAGGGCTACGTCGATGTTCTTATTCCCCGCGGTGGTGCTGGTCTTATCCGCGCAGTGGTTGAAAATGCCAAAGTGCCTGTTATTGAAACGGGTGCAGGTAACTGTCATTTATATGTTGACCGTGCAGCAAATCTCGATATGGCAGCAAGTGTTCTTACTAACGCAAAATGTTCGCGACCATCTGTTTGCAACGCGGTTGAAACGGCACTCATTCACGAGGTTGTTGCGAAAGAATTCTTACCAAAACTTGTTTTGGCGCTTAAACCTTATAATGTTGAAATACGCGGTGATGAAAGAGTCTCTGAGATAATCGATTGCAAGCCAGCAGATGATGCCGACTGGGAAACCGAGTATAACGATTTTATTTTAGCAATTAAAATCGTACCAGATATTTCCTCTGCAATTGAGCACATAACGCGCTACAACACGATGCACAGTGAAGCGATAATTACCGATGATACGGATGCTGCTGAGCTGTTCGTAAACTCAATTGATGCAGCGGCAGTTTATGTCAATGCGTCAACAAGATTTACCGACGGTTTCGAATTCGGTCTCGGTGCCGAAATTGGAATTTCAACGCAAAAGATGCACGCGCGCGGTCCTATGGGATTAGACGAGCTTACATCAATTAAATATCAAATCCGTGGTAACGGTCAGATAAGATAAGAAAAAGCAGGAGTTTAAACTCCTGCTTTTTTGTATTTTGCAATTATTTCATTCATTTCGTCCCAAACCTTTTCCATATCGGAAACAAGCTTTAATTGCGTGCGTGTTCTGTTTAAATTCTGCTCGGGATAATGAATTTTAAAATATGTATCGCCCTCTAAGTAATCGGTTAAAAAACGAATTCCCATCTCGAGTGTAATAAGTTTAGCGCCTGTCGGGAGCATATCAAATTCACACTCGGTCATAATATCTCCACACTCGCCGATAAAGCCTTTGGCGTATGCATCAAAAAGCTCAATATCAAAATTCATTTTAGTAAGATTCGGCTCATCTTCAACGCTTGTTGCCGCGCCAAAGCGGATTGAATCGCCAAAATCAAGCACAAGATATCCCGGCATAACCGTATCAAGGTCGATAACACAAATCGCTTTTCTCGTCTTTGAATCAAACATAATGTTATTAAGCTTTGTGTCATTATGCGTAACTCGAAGCGGAAGTTTACCGGCACTGTGTAAATCAGCAAGTATGTGGCAATCATTTTCGCGTGCAAGAATGAAGTCAATCTCCTCTTTAACATCAGAAACTCTGCCCCTTACATCAGCTGCTATCGCCATTTTAAGCTTTTCAAGTCTATTCGGAATATCGTGAAATTTCGGAATTGTCTCAAAAAGCGTTTCTGCCGGATAGTCTGAAAGCAATTTTTGAAAGCGACCATAGCCTGCGCCACTCTGCATAAAATCATCTTTACTTTCAGGTAAGTCGAAGGTTTCGGTTCCCTCAATAAAATGAGTCACCGACCAGTATGAGCCAATTGAATCCTTATAATAGTTCTCGCCACTGCGAGTTTCCAAAACAGTTAATGTCTCTCTCGCCGGATCTCCTCCTGCAGCAGTTATTTTGTCACGCAAAAACTTGCAGACATTCATCATATTCTCCATCTTTTCCCACGGTTTTTTAAACACCTCGTGGTTGATTCTCTGAAGAATATAGCGCGGTCCGAGCTTCATTGTTACAAGAAAAGTGTCGTTTATATGTCCGTTTCCGAACGGCTCACAGCTGAGCAAGTCGCCGCTGAACGGAAACGCCGCTATAACTTCATCAATTTTAGAACAGCTTTCCTCTCTTGTCATTTATATTTCCTCCCAAAGCTTTTCTGGGTATACTCCATTTGCCTTGAGATCTGAAATAGCCTGAACTACGCCCGGTCTGTCCTCCTGATATGTAACACCGTGCCACTTATCAGGTGTCGGAATAACCTTGACATCGCAAAGTCCGTCACGCACCATATAACCGACTACATTCGGAATATAGCACTCACTCTTTAACGGATTTGCAGGAACTTCCTTTTCTAAGAACTCATTAAAATAACGACTAAGCTCGCCTAAAATACTTGTGGTAAAGCCCCACATATTCATAGAAACGGTATTTTCAACCGGAATATCAATCCAAGTCTTACCGTCGTCTAAAGTATAAGCTGCACCGCCATTAATTTTCTCAATTCTTGTACGCTCATTGATGCCAACAAGCATATTGTCTTCATTAACTTCACATACACCGCGTGCAACAGATCCATTATCGCTGAGTGTATTCTTAATTAAATAACCGATCATTGCGTAGTGATAGATATCTGTATCCTCGCTTGTTGTGAGGAAATTATAGAGCTTTGCAAATGCTTCCTTGCCGTAGTAATCGTCAGCATTAATTACCGCAAACGGCGCGTCAAGTAAATGCTTTGCAGAAAGAATAGCGTGAGTTGTTCCCCACGGCTTAACTCTTCCCTCAGGAATTTCAAAGCCACTTGGTAAATCTGATAATTCCTGATATGCATAATTTACCTCCATATACTTTGAAACGCGATCTCCCACTACTTCACGGAAGGTTTCCTCAAGCTCGCGCTTAATGATAAACACAACGCGTCTGAAACCTGCACGATATGCGTCAAAAAGCGAAAAGTCCATAATAATATGACCCTGCTCGTCCATCGCATCAATCTGCTTAAGACCACCGTAGCGGCTACCCATTCCTGCCGCCATAATAACTAAAATAGGATCCTTCTTCATAACATACCCCTCCATTTATTTGTATCCGTTCGGATTTTTGCTCTGCCAATTCCAAGCGTCACGGCACATATCCGAGAGCGTATACTTAGCTTTGAATTTAAGCTCGCGTTCTGCTTTTTCGGGATTTGCATAGCACTCAGCTATATCACCCGGACGACGGTCGGTAATTTTATAATTTATTTTCTTGCCGCACGCCTCTTCAAAAGCATGAACCATATCAAGAACGCTGTATCCCGTTCCTGTACCTAAATTAAATACAGAGACACCGTCGTGGTCATTTAAATAATCAAGCGCTTTTAAATGTCCATCAGCAAGGTCTAAAACATGGATATAATCACGAACTCCGGTACCGTCCTTCGTGTCATAATCATTACCAAAAACGGATAAGCACTCGCGTTTTCCGATAGCTACCTGAGAAATAAACGGCATAAGGTTATTCGGAATACCGTTCGGGTCTTCACCTATAAGACCGCTCTCGTGCGCTCCAACCGGATTAAAATAACGAAGCAAGCAAACCTTAAGCTCCTTATCAGCCTTTGCGATATCGGTAAGAATCTGCTCAAGCATAAGCTTTGTCTGGCCGTAAGGGTTTGTTGCAGATAACGGAAAATCCTCGGTTATCGGAACGGTATGCGGATTTCCGTAAACGGTAGCAGATGAGCTGAAAACAATTTTTTTAACGTTGTTTCTTCTCATAAGCTCTACTAAGTTAAGTGTTCCTGTGATATTATTATTATAGTAATAGTACCGCTTTTCAACACTCTCGCCGACCGCTTTAAGACCTGCGAAGTGAATTACCGCATCAAATTTATGTGCATCAAACACGCGCTGACATTCATCAATATCAAGCAAGTCTGCCTTATAAAAATCAATCGGCTTACCCGTAATTGATGATACTCTTTTTAAAGACTCCACGCTACTGTTGCTCAAATTGTCAAGCACAACAACCTCATGCCCTGCCTCAAGCAAAAGAAGGCTGGTATGGCTTCCGATATATCCGGCACCACCGGTTACAAGCACCTTCATTTATTTCTTCCTCTTTTCAATATATTATGATATAATAATTCTATCAAATAATTTTCACAAATACAAGTGAATTATCGTATGAAAGGATTGTCTTATTATGTACAAAGCTTGCATTTTTGATTTAGACGGAACACTTGCAAACACACTTAAAACTCTCGCTTATGTTGGAAACACTGCTCTTGAAAAATGTGGATTTTTGCCCGTTTCGGAGGAAATTTATCCTTCTCTAATAGGAAACGGAGCGGATGTTTTAATACAAAAGTTAATCAAAATGTCAAGCGGCAATGAGGCAAACGAATGCATTTTAAAGCACGTAAGACGCAAGTATGATAAAATTTACGCCGCAAATCCACTGCATTTAACATCTGCTTATGACGGAATTTGCGATATGTTAAACGAACTGTCATCGCTCAAAATCAAAACCGCAGTGCTTTCAAATAAACCGCACGATATGACCTGCGAAGTTGTAAAAGGAATTTTTTCAAATCACAAATTCGACGTTGTTTTCGGTCAGCGCGAAGGAGTTGCAAAAAAGCCGTCACCGGAAGCACCTCTTGAAATTGCTTCGCTTTTAAATATTGCGCCTGAAGAATTTCTCTTTATCGGTGACTCAGGCGTTGATATGAAAACAGCAAGTGCTGCCGGTATGACATCAGTCGGCGTAACCTGGGGCTTCCGCTCAAAGGAAGAGCTTATGGATAACGGCGCAAGTCACTTGATTTCATCCGCGCGCGAGCTTCTTTCACTTTTATAGTCTTCAAGAGTCGAGTTAAGCTCAGCACCCAAAACGATAACGATACTAGCAAAATAAATCCAAAGCATAAGCATAACGACGACTCCGATTGTACCGTTAAAAATCGAGCCGCGCATAAAATGATCTACATAAGTTGAAAAACCATAGGTGAGTAAAATGAGGCCAAGGGAGGCAAGAATTGTTCCCGGGATGATGCTCTTTGCACTCACCTTTTTGTTTGGTGTAATTTTGTAAACGATAGCCAAAATAAAAAACAAAATCGCAACGAGCATTACCCAACGGCAAATGCCCAGAATCTTAACTGCAAACTCTGAGAGATGATTTACTTTAATAATTTCAGTTAAAAAATCGCTGCTTAAGGTTACGAATAGTGCCACGATTACAATGGTAATAGCCGCTGCAATGACAAAGAGCATTGAATAGAAAAAGTCTTTTAAAACATTTTTACTCTCGGTCGTTCCGTAAGCGGTATTTATTGCAAAATCAAGCGAACGCACAGCTTTTGAGGCCGAGAAAATAACGACAATAATACCGATTGACAAAAGCCCGATACTCTGATTTGCCATTGTTTGTTCAATATACCCGTTTATAAGCGCAACCACCTGCGGCGGAAATATCGGATCAATAACTGCACTTAGCTTTGTAATTGAAATGTCAAATGATCCGACAAGCGCATTTATAAAAATAATAAACGGGAAAATTGAGAGCAGCATAAAATACGAAAGCTGACCTGCAACTCTCGAAATATTGTGTTCCCAGAAACGCATGGTGATTGTCTTTAAAATATAAACTATCTTACCGTCATTCGGTTTAATATCAAGAAATCTCATTGTCACTCTTCCTTATATTTAAAAGAATAATAGCTGAGAGAACGAGAATTATACCTATAGCCGCCGAAAGTGACGGCACTTCTTTATAAACAATTGCGCCGAGTATTGTTGCCACAACCGGCTCGATTGCAACGATTACCGCAGCAACACCGTTTTCAACATAGGTAAGACCTATCGTGTAGAAAACATACGGGATTACCGTCGCGGTAAAAGCATAGAGTGCCATAAATGCGATCGCCCAAGGACCATTTTCAGCGATAACTCGGAAAATATTTCCCACATCCGAGAGCGCAATTCCGCCTATGGCCGCAAACAAAAATGTGTATGTAGAAACCGCGATTCCCGAAACGCCCTGTTTTATTGTAACACGAGAGAAAATACTGTAAAGCGCGTAGACAAAACCGGAGGCTATTCCGAATACAACACCTTTTACATTAATAACCGTACCGCCTGTAATTCCACTTACCAGAACACATCCTAAAAATGCTAAAATAAGCGCGACAACCTTTTTGGATGTAATTCTCTCACGGAAAAACAATGCTGACATAAGCATTACGAAAATCGGCGATGTATAGAGCAAAATAGATGCTATTGACATATCCATAAGCGTTACTGCCGTAAAATAAAAATAATTCATAAGCACAACGCTGAATATTCCGGCAGCAGCCAGCCAGGGAATGCTTTTAAGTTTAATTTTCATGCTTTTTCTGTCTCTTAATCCCACTATAAGAAACAGAATAACAGCGGTAAAAGAATTTCGGATAGCGCCTATATCAAGAGAATCAAGCCCCATATCCGTAAGCTTTCTCACAAAAAGGCCCAATGTTCCCCAAAAACATCCTGCAAGTATAATTAAAATTGGTGCGAATTTTTTCATTTTATCCCTCTTTTAAATTTATGTTTCACTTTATTGATTATACACTTAAATATTATATTTGTAAATAAAAAAACCTGCTGACTCATAATCAGCAGGTTTAAATTTTAGCTTAATTTTTCAATTCCGCGGTTTATACGCTTTAAGCTTTCTTCCTTGCCTAAAATGTGGAGAAGCTCAACTCCGCCTCCCGGCGTTGTCTGCTTACCGGAGAGTGCTGTGCGAAGTGGCCATAATACAAGACCGTTTTTAACCTCAAGCTTTGCGATGAAATCAAAAAGTGCCTCGTGGATTGCCTCGGCTGTCCACTCAGAAATCCCCTCAATTACAGGAATTAACTTAATGAGCATCTCCTTTGAAATTGCCTCGTCTGTTTTCATCTTCTTGTGACAATACATAGTAGTATCGTACTCCGGAAGCTCGTCAAAGAAATCAACCTTTTCCGGAATATCGGTTAAATGCTCACATCTCGGCTGAAGAAGCGGTGCAATCAATCTTGTGTCTATATTCGGATTTTTAACCGTCTCGCGGATATACGGCTCAGCAAGCGCGTGGAAATCCTCAGGTGAAAGTGCTCTGATATACTCTGCATTCATATAATCAAGCTTCTGAATATCAAAGATTGCCGGTGATTTTGAAATTCCCGCAATATCAAAAATTTCAACAAGCTCAGGGAGAGTATAAATTTCTCTCTCACCACCCGGACTCCATCCGAGTAAGGTTACATAATTAATGAGCGCATCCTTTAAGTAACCCATATCCAAAAGATCCTCATAAGATGGGTCACCCTTACGCTTTGATAACTTCTCAGTAGCATTCTTCATAACCGGCGCACAGTGTACATAGGTCGGAATTTCCCAACCGAACGCCTCGTATAAAAGGTTATACTTCGGAGCACTTGATAAGTACTCAGCACCGCGAACAACATGAGTAATACCCATAAGATGGTCGTCAATTACGTTTGCGAAGTTATAAGTTGGCATACCGTCCGACTTGATTAAAATCTGGTCGTCGAGTTCTGCATTCTCAACGGTAATGTCACCATAAACAACATCGCTGAAGGTAGTGCTTCCCTCGCGCGGCATCTTCTGGCGGATTACGTAGCTCTTGCCCTCTGCTAAGTTCTTCTCAATCTCTTCTTTCGAAAGTCGTGAACATCTTCCGTCATACTTAAACGGACTGTCACCGTGATCTTCTTTTTGGCAGAAGCAGTAGTATGCAGCGCCCTTTTCAATCAAAAGCTTTGCATAATCGAGATAGAGGCCCATTCTCTCGCTCTGGGTATACGGGCCGACAGGACCGCCGATATCCGGACCCTCGTCGTAATTAAGGCCGGTATCACGCATCGTTCTGAAAATCAAATCTGTTGCGCCTTCGATATAACGCTCGCGGTCGGTATCCTCAATTCGGAGGATAAAATCACCACCTGCGTGTTTGGTAATCATATAAGTATAAAGCGCGGTGCGAAGATTACCTATATGCATATATCCGGTAGGACTTGGTGCAAAACGTGTACGCACCTTGCCTTTCGGAATTCGCGCTTCAAGCTCGTTAAAATCAATCATTACTTATTCTCCTTCTTAGCAAACGAATCCTTTAAAGATACAGTACGGTTAAATACTAAATTTTCAGGTGTTGAAAGCTTATTGTCAACACAGAAGTAACCTGCGCGCAAGAACTGGAAGCTCTCAGGGAACTTCGCGTCCTTAAGACACGGCTCACACTTAGCATTTGTAATTATCTCGAGTGAATCAGGATTTAAATTGTCTGTAAATTCCTTACCTTCTTCGACGTCGCTCGGATCAGCCTTGTTAAAGAGATTATCATATAATCTAACCTCAGCGTTAACCGCACTCTCCGCACTTACCCAATGGATTGTGCCGCGGACCTTACGGCCGTCCGGTGTTCCACCGCCGCGTGACTCGGGATCATAATCTGCATAAACTTCAATTACATTGCCCTCATCATCGCATTTATATCCGGTACATGTGACATAATAAGCGTATTTAAGGCGAACTTCATTTCCTACAAAGAGTCTGCGATATCCCTTTATCGGCTCGATCATAAAGTCCTCTGCCTCAATGTAGAGTTCCTTCGAGAACGGAACCTTATGTGTTCCGCCGTTTTCATCCATCGGGTTATTTTCGGCATCAAAATATTCGACCTCTCCCTCAGGATAATTATTGATTATAAGCTTAATCGGGCGAAGAACAACCATTCTACGCTCTGCCTTCTCGTTTAATTCTTCACGGATACAATGCTCTAAGAATGCAAAATCGACAACGCTGTATGTCTTTGAAATACCGATTCTGTCGCAGAAATTGCGGATTGCCTGCGGAGTGTAGCCACGGCGACGAAGACCCGAAAGCGTCGGCATACGCGGGTCGTCCCATCCATCTACAAACTTACCCTCAACAAGTGCGCGTAAGTAGCGCTTGCTCATAACGGTATAGGTCATATTAAGACGCGAGAATTCCATCTGACGCGGCGGCTTTTCGAAGCCGAGCTCGCGTACTACCCAATCATAGAGCGGACGATGATCCTCAAACTCAATTGAGCAGAGAGAATGGGTAATTCCCTCAAGCGCATCCTGAATCGGATGAGCATAGTCATATAAGTCGGATCGTAGCCATGTCGTTC
>JAZPZP010000137.1:0-15092 GCA_045544695.1 Eubacteriales bacterium
GAACATCGGATTACGGAGCATTTACCGTTTTCGTAAATTACTACTCCGAGCCTGAAATTTTATTTGATGTCCCGAAAGGCTGTTTTGTACCTCAGCCAAAGGTCGACAGCGCGGTTGTCAGACTGCACGTTCGCAAGGAACCGCCCGTTGAATTACTGGACGAAAAGCTTTTCTTCCGCGTCGTGCGCGCATCGTTTGCTCAGCGCAGAAAGCAGCTGATTAATGGTCTTGCCTCCGCATTCGGAAACGACTTCTCAAAAGCAGAGCTTTCCGGATTTATGGAAAGTGTCGGAATTGCGCCGACGGTTAGAGGCGAAACATTATCGATTTCTCAGTTTGCCGATATGTCAAATTTGCTATGCAAACAGCTAAAAAGAAGCTAATTTTGATAAGACTTTAACAATTTATGAATTTTCATCATTTTACTATTGCAAAATTTACCAAAATTCAATATAATATAAAGTATAAAAGTGCAACGAAAGGAGCAAATTTAAAAATGAGTTTAACAAAGAACCAGGCAGTAAACAGCTGGGTTGAAGAAATGATTCAGCTTACTACACCGGATACCGTTGTTTGGATCGACGGTAGCGAGGCACAGCTTGAGGCACTTCGTGCTGAAGCAGTAGCAACCGGTGAAATGATTAAATTAAACCAGGAGAAGCTTCCGGGCTGCTACTTACACAGAACAGCAGTCAACGATGTCGCTCGTGTTGAGGGTAGAACCTTCATCTGCGCTCCGACCAAAGAAGAAGCTGGTCCGACAAACAACTGGATGGATCCGAAGGAAGCATATGAGATGCTCGGCAAGCTCTACGAGGGCTGCATGAAGGGCAGAACAATGTATGTTATCCCGTTCAGCATGGGTCCGGTTGGTAGCCCGTTCTCAAAGGTTGGTATCGAGCTTACCGATTCTATCTACGTTGTTCTCAACATGGCAATCATGACCCGTATCGGTCAGAATGTTCTCGACGCTCTCGGTGACAGCACTGACTTCGTTCACGGCTTACATGCTAAGGCTGATCTCGACGAAGAGAAGCGTTACATTGTTCAGTTCCCGCAGGATAACACAATCTGGAGTATCAACTCAGGTTACGGCGGTAACGTTCTCCTCGGTAAGAAGTGCTTTGCTCTTCGTATCGCATCTTACCAGGGTAAGAACGAGGGCTGGATGGCTGAGCATATGCTCATCCTCGGTCTTGAGAAGCCGAATGGCGAGACCAAGTATGTTGCAGCTGCATTCCCGTCAGCTTGCGGTAAGACAAACCTCGCAATGCTCATCCCGCCGGAAGGCTACAAGAGCAAAGGATACAAGATTTGGTGTGTTGGTGACGATATCGCTTGGATGCGCGTTGGTGAAAACGGCGAGCTCCGCGCTATCAACCCTGAGGCAGGCTTCTTCGGTGTTGCTCCGGGTACCAACATGAAGTCTAACCCGAACGCTCTCCTCACCTGCCAGAAGAACACTATCTTCACAAACGTTGTTCACAACTTAGAGGACAATACAGTTTGGTGGGAAGGCTTAGATAAGAACCCGCCGAAGAACGCTCTCACCTGGACAGGTGTTGAGTGGGACGGTGAAGGCAAGGGTGCTCATCCGAACAGCCGATTCACTGCTCCGGCTAACCAGTGCCCGTGCATTTCAGATCACTTTGAGGATCCGAACGGCGTTGAAATTTCTGCTATCATCTTCGGTGGCCGTCGTGCTAAGACTGCTCCGCTTGTATATCAGTCATTTGACTGGAACCACGGCGTATTCGTAGGTTCTGCTATGGCTTCTGAGACAACTGCTGCTGCATCAGGTGCAGTTGGTGTTGTTCGTCGTGACCCGATGGCTATGCTTCCGTTCTGCGGATATAATATGGGTGACTACTTTGGCCATTGGATTGAAATGGGCAAGAAGATTAAGAAGCAGCCGAAGATTTTCCACACTAACTGGTTCCGCCTTGATGACGACGGCAACTTTATGTGGCCGGGCTTTGGTGACAATATGCGCGTTCTCGAGTGGATCATCAACCGTTGTGAGGATAAGGTTGACGCTGATGTTACTCCGATCGGTTATGTTCCGAAGGTTGACGATATTAACCTTGCAGGTATCGAGGATGAGGTTTCTAAGGACACATTAAAGGCACTTCTTGATGTTGATCCTGCTGTTTGGGCAGACGATGTTGCAGGCCTTGAAGAGTTCTACGCTAAGTTTGACCGTATGCCGGCTGAAATGACAAATCAGCTTAATGCATTAAAGGAAAGACTTGCAAAGTAAGTTAAATATTAAAAGCCCGACAAAATAATTTGTCGGGCTTTTCTTTTGCATAAAAAATGCACTCAACTTTCGTTGAGTGCATTTTTATTTAATTTAACTTATTTGCCCATTGCGCGGTCGTATGCGCTGTTGCAAATTGCAAGGAGTTCCTTAACGCCGAGCTCATCAAGCTCTTTCTTAAACTTGTCGTACTCGCTCATCGGAGCCTGCTTTAAGATAAACTTAGCAAGCATTTCCTTTGTGTAAGTATCAACAGCTACAAAGTACTCGTCGTAAACATCCTGCTCGTCTTCGTTCCAACCAATCCAGTATAACGGGTTCTGGTTGTCAACGGTTGTTTCTCTGAAGTGCTCATAAACTTCTGCTGAAAGCGGGTTCTTTTCAATACCGTAAAGTGTCTTTGACTCAACAGCGCGGAGAGCAACGCCCATTGTACCAAAGCCGAACTTAGCAGTTTCTGTCTCACCTGCAGCTTCGTCAATAAGCATCTTTCTTGAACCGTCTTCTAAAACTTCATATGTCTCGCCCTCTTTACCCCAAGAGAGAAGCTCTGCAGCTTCATCGGAGTATAACCAGTCGATATACTTGATTGCGTTTGCAATTCTCTTGTCATCACCTGTGTTGCAGATACCAAAGCCTGTCGGGTTAGTGATGTAGTTTGCAATCTTGCCAACACCAATTTCAGTGAAGCCTTCCGGCGGGTCCATATAAGCCCATGTGTAATCAGGATTTGACTCACGGCCCGGGGTATTGAAGAAGTTGATACGGCTTACATACTCAGGCATCATAAAGCCGCGGTCTGTAAGAATAAGCTCTTCCCATGACTTGTTTGAAATTGTAAGGAAGTCAGCCGGAATAAGATCTTCCTCTAACATCTGCTGGAAGAACTCGATAAGATCAATTGCAACATCTTCCTGTGCGCCGTAATTCCACTGCTCGTTATTGAAGTCATAGTAGAGACCGTATGTAAAGTACTCTTTCCATAATGAGCCCATAACGTCGAGAGCACCTAAACCGTTACGGAAGCAAAGCGGATATGAACCCGGATATTTCTTTTTGAGCTCGCGAGATACATTGATGAGTTCATCCTTTGTTTCCGGAACCTTTAAGTTGTTCTTCTCAAAGATGTCGCGGCGATGCATCCAAACGCGAGCGTTACCGAAGCCTGCCGGAATTGCACCTGCGAAGTAAACGTTACCGTCACCTGCGCCAAGTGTTGCTAAAAAGCCTTCAGCGCCTGCCGGCTGCTCAGCAATGATCTTAGTAAAGTTTGGCATATTGTCGAGATGATCTCTGATGTTTACAAAAGCGCCGTCCATAGCGTGAACGTTAATGTCGCCCTTGTAGTCCATAAAGAGAAGATCCGGCAATGATTCCTGAGATGCCATCATAAGGTTAACCTTAGTGATGATATCAGCAGACGGGATTGCGTTAACTTCGAGCTTAGCACCTGTAGCTTCCTCGATATAGTCCCAGCAAATCCAGTTTTCGTTGTACGGCCAAGAAGCATGACTCGGAACGGTCATCTTAATGGTTGTACCTTCAGCAAAAACCTTTCCACCTTCGCCGCCCTGCTCTGCAACAACATCATCGTTGTTATTACAAGCTGCGAATGAAAAAGCCATTGCACCTGCGAGTACTAATGCAAGTACTCTCTTGAGTGAGTTTTTCATATGTTTTCCTCCTTTGATTTTTTCGAGTAACCTCTTATAAATAATTTTACTATTTTTGCACGCATTTTGCAAGTATATTTTGCAAAATTACACTATAATTTTCTTGCTCTATTTTCCCTTTTTCTTGACTTATATTCTTTATGATTCGAATCTATTATCTTCCTCAATAAATTTACGCACAACTTTTGCCATTATAGCTTTATCACGCGGCATTTTAAAGGTATTGCCTTTAACCGTTATCTTGTCGTGAATTTGATTTGAACCCTCGGGGCGGCAGCTTCCTATAACAATATTTGGATTTCTGCTCTCGCCAAAAGTATTTCCTGCAATCAAAACATTTTCAACCGCGCCCGACTCCTGCCAGAAGGTTGCAAGGTCATCGATATAAATATCGCCGCCTGTTAAGTTTAAATTGTTGTTTCTGATTATCATTTCAGGTGCTGAAAGCCTCATATGCGGGCAGTTTATAATCGTATTATTTTCAATTAAAACATTTGGCATACGAACTCTGTTTTCAAATAGCATATCAGGCTCTAAGCCTTCGGTAGAATCCAGTGTGAAAACTATATTCGATATCCTATCTTCATCAAAACGCACATCTTTAACAAGAACGGTTTTAATAAAATCGAGCTTTTCGCCGCCACTGATATGCGCTGTATCGCCCGGTAAAAACGGTATCATATTGTGCGAGCCGTTGCCCTGTTTAAGCTTTACTTCGGTATCAGATAACACTTTATCAACTTGCAAATAATAGCCGTGGAGATTTATTGCATCATCATAAGTGTCTCTGATATATGAATTGGTGAGCGAAAAGTTACCTGCACAATTTGTTATAAATGTAGCATCAGCAGTACTTGAAAAATACTCGCGTCTTCCCTGCTTTATCGCCATACTGTAACGATTTATCGAAACATTCTCACACAAGTCAAAAACAAGACCCATACCACCGTTGCGATAAATTGACAAGTTGTCAATCAAGATGTTTTTACAGCTCTCGCAGAAGCACGCGTGCGCCTCGCGCTCGTTGTCATAAGCGAGGCAAATTGTGCTGTTTTCGGGAAAAGGTAATGCATTTTCATTATCGTCTCTGTATTTCATAAATACATTCTTCCCCTGCTTTATCGCATCGACATTAATGTGTCTTGCGGCAGGGTTACGCCGAGCTTCATTGTCACCTACATAGAGATAAACGATTGAGCGAATATCCGTGCCTATACTTTGCGTGCTGATTTTCTTATATTTTGTACTGATTACATCTTCACCACAAATAAACTCAAGATTCTTGTCTTCATTTATATTGTAATCAAAAATGCTTTCATCAATATTGATTAAGAAACCGTCTTCACGCACCTCAATAATATCAGCATAAGCATAGCGCAGAAAAGCATATTCCATATTGATATTTTTGAGTGTTATGTTCTCACAATTCAGGAAATAAAACGGATTTACTCGATCGCAGAAAATGAAATCTGCTCCGTTACCGTCAATCGTTAAATTTTTCTTCCCGATTACATCAAAAATAATGTTTATATCACAGGCTTTTCGCGATGAGGAATAAAGCATTCTGTTAATGCTTCCTGCGCGGTAAAAATTATATGTACCCTTTTCAAATTCAATAATATTTTCACAATCTTCAGGGAGTTCTGTAAGAATTTTGTATACTACCGGTGTCATATTTTCACCGGTGTTTTTAACTTTGATTATGTTTTGCTTCAACTATCCTGTTACCTCCTCGGCTTCTTCCACGATATACTGTGAATTTATCCAATACATTGCCTGAAGTAAATCCATTTCGTGACCGCCGTCAAATATATCAAGAAATACGCGCGACTTCGGATACTTCGCATTGAGTTCATTAAAGAAATCTATACTCTGCTGTACCGGTACGATATGGTCGTATTTTCCGTGGAAAATCTTTAAATTCGCGGTTGCAATTTTATCAATATAATTTATCGGTGAACGGAGAAGCATTTCATCTGCATTTTCGCAACACGCATCCACAGCTGATGCATATCTCGGGCTCTCAACTTTCCATCTCGCCAAATCTGAAATCGGAACGAATGATGCAATTGCCTTGAAATACTCAGGAATGTATCCTGCCATCATAAGCGACATATGTCCGCCACCGGAAGCACCGAGTAAGAATATGTTATCTTTATCTACATTATAATTTTCAAGAACATAGTCAATTGCATCGCGGATATCACTCTTTGCCTCTCGCGATCCGCAAGCCTTTGTGCAATTCGGGTTTGACGCAAGGTTAGGGCCTCTGAATTCCGGCAGAAGCAGGTTAAAATCATACTGCTCTGCAACGGGTACCATATTATCCACCTGATTAAAGCGGTCATAACTCCAGGTATGAAGTCCGACAAGAAGTGGTCTTCCATCATTCGGTGATTTATAGAAAAGTGACGGCTGAAGTGTTCCGTCAACACTTGATTTAACGAGAATTTCCGTCTGATTTAATGTTACTTTCTTATCAAAGCTTTCACTTGTACATTTCATTTAAAATACCTCCAGTAAAATAACACCGTTATTTTTAATGGTAAACTCCATATCCGGTGCAAATCTACCTTCAGTATAACAGTTTTCGGAAAGTTTCGCAATCTCCACTTTCTGTGCGTCGGTTAAAGGTTCTGAGTATCCAAGCTTTTTAAACGATCCATATCCGTTTGCCTTCTCACCGTCAATTGTCCAAAGCTTATAGTTTTTTCCTTCAATTCCTTCTAAGCTAAGCTCAACATTTAAATCGGGAAGCTTTTGGTCAAAATGCTCAGATGAGTATACAAACATAATTGCAAGATGCCCGTCTTCACACTTTGTCGGAAGAACGTTTAATGTATCGTCATCTAAAACGGTAATTGAGGAAAGCTGTTCATCTCCGAGCTTAGCCGCAAGAGCGTAGGCGTTATAAATCGGCTTCTTAAATCCGCTCAATGTGAAAAATCCGCGAAAGCCTGAAAATTCATTGTACAATTCGTGCTGACCCGAAAGGCAAATTAAAATTTTATCAAGTGGCAGATTGTATGCATTACAAGCCATAATAAGACGCGCAAAATATGCGGAATAAACTTCGTTTTCACGGAAAATAAGACTCGGAAAATCATCAATATTTAAAAATCCAATGCCCGATGCGCCCCACTCGTCAATAATAAGCGGAATGTTTTCAAAGCCGTTATTCTTACAAATATTATGAACGCGCAAGACCTTATTTACAATATTGTAAACACTGAGCGGTTTTTCGCCATTTTCAATTGCAGCAGGAACGGTTCCGTATGCGTGGAAGCAGACATAGTCTATCTTTCTGTTGTTTTCTTTAATATGCTTTAAAAGGCCGTCTAAAAATACCGCCTCGCGAGCTAACGCAGGTCCGCCGATTTTGAGTTTATTGGAAACACGACACACTCCGCGCTCAAATGCATCATAAAGCTTGCAGTAGCTTTCAATTCTTTTCTCCATATCCTTGCATTTTTTCATATAGAACCAGGAAATGTCCGGCTCGTTAAAGCACTGGAGATACCATTTAGATACCTCTTCAATTCCGTATCGTTCTACGATATGCTCGGTATATTTATAACAAACCTCTTCCCAAAGCGAAAAATCCTTCGGTTCTGCAGTTATGATAAATTTGCCCTTATATCGGGTTTTATTCTTGCAAACGGTTGCAAGTTCATCAGGGTCTGAGGATATACACGGCGGGATAAAATTATATGAAACGAGCAGGTTAAAACCCTTTGATACCATATAATCCATACGTGCATCGTTGAGTGAGAAATCATACTTGAGATTTCCGTTTTCGTCCATAGTAACGATGTCCTCAAGCATAGCGTACATTCTTACTGTCTGGGCAACATTATCGCGCGCGACATTATCTAAAATTTCTCTTCCCCAATCATCCTCAATTGCATCCGTTGGATGAAAATGAATGTGATTCCAGAAATTGTGCAGCTTCTTTACTGTTTTGTAAGCATCAATTAAAACCTTCATAGTATCACCTCTAATTTAAATTCTATATAACACCATCGCTATGAAAACAAGAATAACACCTATAATGCTGTATTTATCGGGTTTTTCTTTGAAAGCTATCCATGCCATAAGACTTCCTGCGATAAGCGACAATCCATTCTGCAACGGATACAACACAACTGCATCAAGAAGCTGGGCTGCCTTTGTTTGGAAGAATGTTGCCGCATATAAAACAACACTCATTATAAAAATCAGCGGAAGTATTGGTTTTAATGATGACATTTGTGCTTTAATCGGCTTTTTACCTTTAAAAAAGAAGCGAATTAAAAGCAAAAACAACGTAGAAAAAACAAAAGAATAGTACGTAAATAGATTAGCAGTTATTTCCGGAAATTCGCGTGTAAACCACTTTTGCGATACGCTTGATAACCCTGCACAGAGCAAAAGTCCAAGAAGTATTGCTATATCTTTAAAAGTTGGCTTTTTCTTAAGCTCTGTCTGGTATTTTGCCATAAGCATAATTGCTGCAATAATAAAAACTACGGCAAGCAAATTGAATAAGGTAAGCTGCTCGCCAAAAAATAAAACACCACAAACAACAGCAACAATAAATCCCGAATTATTTGCTGTACTCGCAAACATATATGCATCTGTTTTCAAAGCAATTAACAAAAATGTATATGTAAGTGCCAAGAAGATTCCCGAAACGGCGCAAATCGCAAGCCCTTTTACAGGCATTTCAAACATTATTTCAAATACAAATAATGCACCGCAAATCATGCAGAATGCGCTACGTATCAGACTTATGTTTATATTGTCCGTAAGCTCATCTGTGGTAAGGCTCACTTTTTTTGAGAAGAAGCCTTTTACTACATTCATAATAACTGTTAGAAAAATAAAAATATATCCCATTTCGCACCTTCTTCGGTAAGTTCAAATTTACTTATTTGATATTATTGTAACACGTTTTTTTGCCATTTCAATGCACAAGTCGTTATTTTCGTTGCACTATTTGACAAATTATTTTTTCGCGTGTAAAATAGTGCTATGAACAACAAAAAACTTAAATTCAAAAACTTAAGATTTCACATTTCAAATCACAGAAAAGGCAGAGTTTTCGCTAATTGGACTCGTGTTGCCAACGCCCTTATATGCGTTCACGAAGGAGAGATAGAAGTAAAGTGCGACAAGGGCTACGCGCACGCATCAAGCGGTGATTGCATTTTCGTTCCTGCTTCCGCTTTTGGGTCAACTTATTTTTTAGGCGAAAATAATTGTGCTTTTATTTTCTTATTTGACTTTGATACAGGCGATACCTTAAACGAAGTTAAGCTCTGGAAAAATATTCGTGGTGTAAGCTCGCTGACAAATGATGCTTTGGGCGCATATCATAACGGTATTGTCAACATAAACTACTACTATTCCATTTTTTACGGTATTATTTTTGCAATTCAGAATAATCAGAAAATTGCGAAGAAATATGAAAAAATCCAGCAAATTATGCTGGAAATAAATAAAAATTATAGCTTAAATGTTAAAATTTCGGAGTATGCTAAGAAAGCCCTTATGAGCGAAAGCGGCCTACGCGCACTTTTTAAGGAATATACGGGCAAAAGTATAATCGAGTACCGCAATGACCTGCGTTTAAAGCACGCGGAAATGCTAATTTCCGAAGGTATGTCAACATGGGAGGCAGCCCTTAAGGTTGGTTTTTCAAGTTCATCTTACTATTGTCGCCAAACAGCGAAAAAGAAAAAGCAGGTATAAAATACCTGCTTTTATTTAGCCTCTTACGTATTTTAAAATGTCGGTAAGTGACTTGTCATTGTCATAAGTCGGCCAGTACTCGAAGCCAAAGTAGCGGTCATATCCTGCCTTATCAGCTGCCGCAATAACAAACGGATAGTTTGTCTCGCCGAGGTGCAGCTCGTGACGACCCGGAACACCTGCAGAATGGAAGTGACCGATATAGTTAATATTCTCGGTAATCTGATTTACAAGGTTACCCTCCATAAGCTGCATATGATAGCAGTCATATAAAAGCTTGATTGACGGCGAGTTAACAGCCTTTACAATCTCAAAGCCGATATATGAGCTATCTAAGTAATAACCCTTGTGGTCATAGAGAGAGTTAAGCGCCTCTAAAACGATGGTAATGCCTGCCTTTTCAGCAATTTCAGCGGTGCGCTTTAAGTTCTCAACGAGTAAAATCTTCTGGCTGTCAGCCTTACACTCGAGTTCGCCGGAGAGACCAATCATTGTATTACAGCCGATTGCCTTTGCAATTTCAAGTGACTTTTCAACGTTTGCCTTAACAACCTCCCACGGGAAGTTCATACGGTAAGTCCAAGCCTGATTTAAGCAGCAAGCTGCTACCGGAATGCCGACACTTGCCGCGACTTCGCCAATCTTCTTCGGATCAACCTCGCCGCCTACCCACGGATCCCAGAACTCGATAGCATCACAGCCGAGTTCTTTTGCCTTGCGGATACGGTCATAGAAATTAAGATTTTCAAAAACCGGTTCTATACAAAGTGAAAATTTCATTGCACTCTTCCTTTCAAAAAATAACCGTACCGAGCGGGCATCACCCGCCCGATACGGCATCATTTAACTTATGCTAAAACTGCTGCTACCTTGTTGATAGCCTTTGCGATCATATCGCAATCCTCGTCGGTCATCTGAGCCGGAATGTCAAGGTGAACAACGCGACCTAAGTACTCTAATGTCTTCGGGTTCATATCCGGACCGTACTCGACTGTACTTGCCTTCTTCTCATGATACGGACACTCGTACGGGCAGCATGCCTCTGACGGAGCCTTTTTCTGAAGAACGTGTTTCCAATGAGCGTAGATGTGCCAATCCGGAATACCTGAGTTGAATACGCCTGCAGCTGCAACGCCTTCAGCCTGAAGTGCCTCGCAGAACGGAACAACCTTATCAGCAGACTCAAGATAGAACATAAGGCAGATACCTGTATCGCCTTCCGGATCGTTGCACGGACGAACCTTGATGCCCTTTGTATCCTTAATCTGGTTAATGATTCTCTTCTGGTGGTCACGCATAGCTGCGTTTAAGCGATCGAGCTTACCGAGCTGTGCGAGCATAACTGCACCTGCAAGCTCACTCATACGGAAGTTAGAACCGCAGAAAAGCTCACCCTCGTAACGCTGCTCAGCGAAACGGTCAGGTCTCCAGCAAGCTGCTGTGTCGTGGTATGAGCAGCAACGGTCGTAAATGCGAGCGTCGTTACATAAAATCATACCGCCCTCACCTGCAGTAATTGTCTTGTGATATTGGAATGAGAAGCAACCGCAGTCGCCGAAAGTACCAACGAACTTACCCTTGTATGTAGCGCCAACTGCCTGAGCGCAGTCCTCAATAACGCGAAGGTTGTGCTTCTTAGCGATAGCCATAATCTTATCCATATCACACGGAACACCGCGCATATGAACTGCAACGATAGCCTTTGTTGCCGGAGTAATCTTCTTCTCAACATCTTCCGGATCCATAGTTAAAGTCTCGTCAACCTCAGCAATAACCGGGATAGCCTTTGCAGCA
The DNA here is from genome assembly GCA_045544695.1 of Eubacteriales bacterium. Lineage (GTDB taxonomy): Bacteria > Bacillota > Clostridia > Oscillospirales > JAAYXM01 > RGIG7332. The sequence continues at coordinate 11,461 of JAZPZP010000137.1, forward strand.
ACGATAGATGCGCAAGATGCAAAGAATGTATAACCGGTAACGATAACCTCATCACCAGGGCCAACGCCGCAAGCAACGAGAGCAGAAATCAAAGCACCGGTACAGGAGCTTGTTGCGAGTGCATACGGCGCACCCATCTTCTCCTTAAATGCTGTCTCAAAAGCGCGAACCTTAGACTCAACATTTGCAGGACCGTAATAACGGAATAAGTACTTGTTGTCAAGTACCTCTAATACCTGCTTCTTTTCTTCCTCACCGATCTCCAAACCGCCCGGATACATCGGGAAGTTCTCGGTTGTTTTAGCCTTCGGACCGCCGTAAATAGCTAATTTTTCGCTCATCACGTTTTTCCTCCTTTAATTATTTATGGTTTAAGTTTAAGTTGATTTTATCATAATGTATGCTATAATAAAATAGAAAATTGTTTTACAAACTGTAAATTCGTCCGCGAGAGGAGGTTTTTTGTGTTACTCGATATTAATATGAATAAGCTTACAAAGCTTATCGAATCCTTTTATAAGCTTGCGAAAATCAGAATTACCGTTTTTGATGATGCTTTCAACGAATTTTTTGCATATCCCGCGTCGCACAGCACCTTCTGTAATATGATGAATAAAGTCCCCGAAATACACACACTGTGTCAGGAAAGTGCAAAGGCGCTTTGCGAGCTTTGTCGCAAAGAAAATCGTCTTGTTATGTGCACCTGTCACGCGGGTCTTACCGAGGTTTGTGCGCCACTACACGAGAACGGAATCACAATCGGTTATATTATGTTCGGTCAGATTACAAATATCAAAGACAAAGAGTTCTTCGCCGAGAGCGCGAAAAACTGTTGCAAGGACTATGCCCTGAATGATGAGGAATTTGCACGCAAGATTGTAACCGTTCCACATAAGACAAATGACCAAATTGAAGCGGTTTCGCAGATTATTAATACCTTTACCTCTTACATTTACTTAGAGCGCATCATTTCACTTAAGAAAGAGGAAACACTCGCCTCAATCGTCGATTATATTGAAAATAACCCGGGTACAGATTTGTCGGTCACCGCGCTTTGCGAGCGTTTTTCGGTCTCAAAAACTTTTTTATATGAGCTTACAAAGCCGGTTATGCCCGAGGGCATCGCGAAATATATACGCACAAAGCGAATAGAAAAAGCAAAGCAGTTAATCACGGAAACGGATAAGTCGATTGAAGAAATCTCCGGCCTCGTCGGATTTTTAGATTGCAACTATTTTAGACGACTTTTTAAGCAAATCTGCGGAATTTCTGCAAACACATATAGAAAAAACATAAAAAACAGAGGTTAACCTCTGGTTTTTATGTTTTTATATTCGCGTCTTTCCTGAACATTCATATATGCCGGGCGAATAATCTTCCCTGCATTTATAATCTCCTCAATACGATGCGCACTCCAACCTGCGATTCGCGCAATTGCAAAAATTGGCGTGTAAAGCTCAAGCGGAAGATCAAGCATACTGTAAACAAAACCGGAATAGAAATCTATATTACAGCTGACACCCTTGTAAATTTTTCTCTCCTTAGTGATAACCTCAGGAGCCAATTTTTCAACAAGCGAGTATAGTTCAAACTCATCACCCCTGCCCTTTTCTTCAGATAAACTCTTTGTATAACTCTTGAAGATATTTGCTCTCGGGTCTGAAAGAGAATAAACCGCGTGTCCCATGCCATAAATAAGACCTGATTTGTCAAATGCTTCCTTATGGAGAAGGGCGGTAAGATAACGCTTAATTTCCTCCTCGTCCTTCCAATCGGAAACGGTTTTCTTAAGTTCTTCAAACATCCGGACAACCTTGATATTTGCGCCGCCGTGTCTCGGCCCTTTAAGCGAGCCGAGCGATGCCGCAACCGCGGAATATGTGTCAGTGCCCGAAGATGAAACAACATGTGTTGTAAAAGTCGAGTTATTGCCGCCGCCATGTTCGGCGTGAAGCACGAGTGCAATATCTAAAATTCGCGCCTCAAGCTCGGTATATTTGCTGTCAGGTCGAAGAATGTGCAAAATATTTTCAGCCGTTGATAATTCGTTCCTCGGCGGATGAATAAAAAGACTCTGCCCGTCGTGATAATGGCGATATGCCTGATAGCCGTAAACAGACAGCATTGGAAACAACGCGATAAGCTGCATACACTGTCGCAAAACATTCGGAACAGATATGTCATCTGCCAAATCATCATAAGAATAAAGCGTCAAAACACTGCGCGCAAGCGTATTCATCATATCCTGGCTCGGTGCTTTAAGAATAATGTCGCGCACAAAGCTCGTCGGAAGAGAACGATACTGAGAAAGCTGGTCGGAAAACTTATAAAGCTCATCAGTGCTAGGAAGCTCACCAAACATCAGAAGATATGCAGTTTCTTCAAACCCAAACCTTTTGTCGCTGACAAAGCCAGAGACCAATTGTTCAACATCATAGCCGCGATAGAAAAGCTTGCCTTCACACGGAACGGAATTCCCATTCTCATCGTTAATACTTGAACATATTTCAGATATTTCTGTAAGACCGGTAAGCACTCCTTTGCCGTTTAAATCGCGAAGTCCTCGTTTTACATCATATTTTGTATACAAACTCAGGTCTATATTATTATTCTTTTTGCAAAGCTCTGCGAAATCTAAAATCTCCTGCGTAACTTGAGTAAACGGATTTTTACCTGCCAACTTATTTCCTCCTTTTTCTTTATCGTTAAATTTATTTTACTATAAAAGCATTGTCGTGTAAATGAAATTTATGTAAATTTCCTCTCTTTCACACAGATTGTCCCTCTTACATAAAATGAGATTGAGCGTTGCTCAGAGAGGAGTTTATTATGAATATCAACTCAAACAAGCCGCCAATGCACGACTGTATGCCGAATAATTATCCGCATATGGTACTCGCAATGGCTTATGTATTAGATCAGATTTGGTCCGAGGTCTATGAACCTGAGCTCGGACTTGCCCGCGCGACAATCTTCCCGGGTTTGGATAAACCCTTTATAGGAGAGGAGATGCCGTGCAAATGAACAATACTTCAAATAAGCACAAGCTTTTAAATCGGCTCAGAGCGCTTGATTTTTCGCTCATCGAAATTGGCTTATTCCTCGATACACACCCGAACAATGCCAAAGCACTCGCATATTTCAATAAATTGAATGTTGAGCGCGAAAAAGTTAATAATGAGTATACGGAAAAATTTGGTCCACTCGTTATGACCGACAGTAAATCCGCCGATTCCTGGGATTGGGTAAAATCGGCTTGGCCTTGGGAAATGGAGGATTAGTTTATGTGGATTTATGAGAAAAAGCTTGAATATCCCGTTAAAATCAAACGCCCGAATGCTGCCCTTGCAAAAGTAATTATGAGCCAACTCGGTGGGCCGAATGGCGAACTTGGTGCATCTACAAGATATTTAAACCAGCGCTTCGCAATGCCCTACCGCACAGTTCAGGGTATCCTGACCGATGTGGGTACATCGTGTTTTTTGAGGTACCCAAATTAAAATCCCCCGAAAGTGCTGATTTTGCAACGATTTTCCAGCGAAACGGCAGCAGATTCAAATACACCCCCATATCCTCTCTTGAGTTCACAACTATCTTATCGAGGATGTATTTATAGAAGTTTTCGGCTTGCT
>JAZPZP010000138.1:0-24887 GCA_045544695.1 Eubacteriales bacterium
TACCTTTAATTGTTACATTAATCGTACCTTCACTTGCACTGTGAGTTTTGTTATATTGCTCCTTGCCATCTACCGTTACCTTTACAGTCATAGTTTCAGGACTTGCAGGAAGCTTGATTGGCAATGTTTTGGTGCTTTGGCTGACTGGCGGAGTTTCTTCCTTCGGGGGCTCTTCCTTAGAAGGTTCATCTTCCTTTGGAGGTTCAGGATTATCATCACTTTCGCTGTGAACGCTTATAGTAATGTCAATCTCTGTTCCCTCTTCTACCTCGGTGTCAACCTCAATACTCTGATCGATAACCTCACCCTCGCGCTTGTCACTGTCTTTAGTTTTTACAATACCAAGAGTGAGTTTTGCATCTTCAATTGCCTTCTCAGCATTTTCTTTGGTAAGGCCAATAAGCTCAGGAACTTTAACAGTTTTCTTCTCAACCTTGCTTACATATACAGTAATGGTCTCACCCTCACGCACCTCACTGTCACCCTCAGGTTCTGTGCGAATAACGTGGTCTTCCATTACCTCATCATTCTCTTCATATTCGACCTTCATAAAGAGACCAAGTCTTGTTTCAAGTTCAATTCTGGCCTGTTTTTCTGTCATTCCCGTAACTTCAGGTAACGTGTGCACCTTTGCGCCGCGGCTTACAACAACGATAATTTCGCCGTTTTTCTTAATTGATTTTCCGGCCTCCGGGCGCTGAGCGATAATCTCGCCCTCTTCATATTCGTTTGAATATTCTCGAGCCTGCTCCTTGATTTCAAAGGATTCATACTCCTTGTCAGCGAGCACTTCTTCGATATTTGCGCCTAAAAGGTTCGGAACTTCAGTGTCTTTATTTCCCCATCCGAGAGCTGCCGAAAGCATTGTCCATAAGCCTATGAGGAATAAAATCGCAACACCAACAACTGCAATTTTGGGCATTAGTGCCGCCATTTTACTCTTTGGTTTATCATCTTCCCACTCATCCTCGATTATCTTCTTAGGCGGTTCTTTTTTCTTCGGCTTTGAAACAATCGGCTCCTCATTGAACGGAAGCTCTTCAAAGTTAATAACAATCTTCGGATTTTTGCGGAATGCCTCTAAATCGCTGAGCATTGCATCAGCTGACGGATATCTCTCATCACGGTTTCCACACATGGCACGCATTGTAATTTTCTCAAGCGCCTCAGGAATTTCCGGATTGATATCACGCGGTGAGAGCGGCATTGAATTGATGTGTTGAATTGCAATCGCAACCGGAGTATCGCCGTCAAACGGAAGGCGACCTGTAATCATTTCATAAAGAACTACACCCGTAGAATAAATATCCGCGCGAGAATCAAGCTTTCCTCCGCGCGCCTGCTCCGGTGAAATATAATGAACCGAACCAAGAGCTTCATTGGTAAGAGTTCCCTGTTCTGCAGCAAATCGCGCGATACCAAAATCAGTAACTTTAATTGTACCGTCACGCAGCACCATAATGTTATGCGGCTTAATATCACGGTGAATTATTCCCTTACTATGCGCGTGGTCAAGCGCTTTTAGTATCTGGCATACAAAGTGCAGCGCTTCTTTCCAGGTCATAACACCCTTGCGCTCCATATACTGTTTCAATGTAATTCCGTCAATAAGTTCCATAACGATATATTCAACGGAATTAGATCTCGATACATCGTGCACCGCAACAATATTCTGATGCGAAAGCATAGCAACAGCCTGACTCTCAGCGTGGAAACGGTTTCTGAATTCCTCGTCTTTAGAGAATTCATCCTTCAATATTTTAACTGCTACAAGGCGATTCAATCTGTGGCACAGCGCCTTATAAACAACTGCCATACCGCCCGTACCGATTACCTGTAATATCTCGTATCTGTTATCAAGTAATTTACCAATATATTTATCCACTTAGGCCACCTCCTATCGGGTTATCAAAACAGCGGTTATATTATCATTTCCGCCGCGTGAATTAGCAATTTCGACAAGACGCTCGCAAGCGCTTTCTTCCTGTTTTTCGAGCAATATTTCATAGAGCATCTCCTGCTCATTTACTAAGTTACTGAGTCCATCACTACAGAGCAGAATAAACTCACCGCTATGTAACTCCCTGGTATAGAAATCCGTGCATATATCGCGCTCTGTACCAACCGCGCGAGTAATAACATTTTTATTCGGATGCACTCGCGCTTCAAGCTCGGTAATAGTGCCACGCTCGACCATATCTTCAACAAGCGAATGATCTCGTGTTATTTTTGATATACCGTCGGCATTGATAAAATATGCGCGAGAATCGCCGACATTTGCAATAGTTACCTTACTGTTTCTGCACACTGCAGCAACAAGCGTCGTTCCCATTCCTGCATAGCGGTCTTCTTTGTGAGAAAGCTTGTATATTTCAGAATTGGCATCTTGCACCGCATCATCCATAATGCCCTCAAGTTTTTTACCTGTAGCATTGAAGCCACCGTCTTCAATAACCGCTTCTGTAAATGAAAGCGCCGCCATTTCACTTGCTATCTGTCCTGCACGAGCTCCGCCCATTCCATCACAAACAACAGCAACGACTGCTTTTTTATCCGGCGATAATTCGATTTTAAATGAGTCCTCATTATTTTCTCTGACGCGACCAACATTGGTCACACCCCACGCTTTCATTCCATCACCTCATCCTTTTGCGTCTTGCGTCTTAATTGCCCGCAAGCTGCATCGATATCAGCGCCAAGACTTCGTCTCACGGTAACGGTAAGTCCTGCTGATTCAAGCTTATTTATAAATTTCTCAATTGTCTCTCTCGTGCTCGGAAGAAGGTCTCTCTCCTCCACCTTATTGAGCGGAATTAAATTAATGTGACAAGGAAAGCGATTAAGAAGCTTTGCAAGCTTTTCAGCACATTCCTTCGTGTCACTTACCCCTCGAATCATTGTATATTCAAACGAAATTCGCCTTGATGTCTTCTTAAAATAATACTTGCAGGTTGAAATTAATTCCTCAACCGAGAAGCGATTATTTATCGGCATAATATTTGAACGCGTAGCGTTATCAGGCGCGTGCAAAGAAATTGACAACGTTATCTGCAAATTCTCATCAGCCAACATTTTTATTTTATCACAAACTCCGCAAGTTGACAATGATATATGTCTCATTCCGATATTGAGACCTTTTTCATCACCAACAAGGTGTAAAAACTTAATTACATTTTCGTAATTATCAAGCGGCTCACCCGTTCCCATCATAACGATATTTGAAACGCGCTTTTTTGTATCAAGCTGCGCCGCAATTACCTGGTCGAGCATTTCGCCCGCGGTTAAATTCCTCACTAAACCGCCAATCGTTGAAGCGCAGAATTTACAACCCATACGGCAACCAACCTGACTTGAAATGCATATCGTATTACCGTGTTTATATTCCATAAAAACGGATTCCACGCAATTCCCGTCAGGAAAACGCCAGAGATATTTAATTGTACCGTCAATTTTCGATTCCTGGCGCCTTACAATCTCAGCATTTGTGAGAATACATTTCTCAGAAAGCTTCTCGCGCAAGCCTTTAGAGAGATTTGTCATTTCGTCAAAGCTTCTGACACCCTTTGACAACCATGAAAAAATCTGCCCTGCCCGGAATCTCGGTTCATTCAATTCTTTCAGAAACTCGGCAATTTCCGCCTCGTTTAGCGATTTAATGTCAACCATTATTTTCTCCTAAGCTTACAGATAAAAAATCCGTCAGTTTCGTTTTTATGCGGCAAAAGCGTTATCTCACCGGTATTTTTTCCATTAGGGCAAGAAAGCGCAATTTCTTCGCGTTTAAAATCTTTGTTATTTTCAAGAAATGCGGAAATTACATTTCCGTTCTCCTCCGGCAAAATCGTGCAGGTAGAATAAATAAGCACGCCGCCCGGCTTAACATATTTTGATGCAGTTTTAAGTATATCAAGCTGAATTTCAGGAAGGCGGGCTATTTCATTCTCTTTTTTAAAGCGTATCTCAGGCTTTTTGCGTATTACACCAAATCCTGAGCACGGAACATCACACAAAACAGCATCAAAACGCTCTTCTTTCTCAGCATCAAATACACGAGCGTCCAAAACAGAGGTTTCAATATTTGTTATACCTAAACGCTCGGCACTACTTGCTATGAGTTTCACTCTATGTTCGTGAATATCACACGCGGTAATTTTCCCGTTATTTCCCATTTCCTGTGCAATAACGAGAGTTTTCCCACCGGGTGCCGCACAAGTATCAAGAATTTTCTCTCCCGTACCGAGCGACAGCGCCGCAAGCTGACTTGCCGGGTCACAAATATGAAAAAGCCCTTCTTTAAAAGAATTAAGCTCAGCTAAATCGCCCGTATTTGAGATAGTAATACAGTTTGAAAGCCACGAGTGTGCCTTTGCTGTAATGCCTTCATCAGTTAACTTAAGCAAAAGATCATCCGTATTTGTTTTAAGTATATTTACTCGAGCGCAAATTACAGGAGCTTTGTTGTTCTCCTTTAAAATAAGCTCGCAGTCATCTCCGTAAACCTTAAGAAGTCTTTCAACAAGCCACTCAGGATGACTGTATTTAAGCGCAAGAACATACTTTTTATCGCCCTTTGGCTCAGGCAAATTGTCAATGTTCTCGCAAATTCTATGCAGCACGGCATTAACGAGCCCTGCTGCACGCGGAGCTAATCTTCTTGCCATTTTAACCGCTTCATTTACCGCCGCATGCTGCGGAATTCTGTCTAAGTACACGAGCTGATAAACGCCAATTCTGAGAATTTCCAGAATTTGCGTTGATAGTTTTGAAAGCTTTGTACTCAAATACTTTTCAATATAAAAATCGAGCATTGACTCGTTTTGCAAAACACCGTATGTAATCTGCGAAGCAAGAGCTGCCTCGCGCGAGTCGCTTCCCTTTAATGTGTTTTTAAGATATCCGTCTGCCCAAGCTTTACTCTTGCGATAAGCAAGTAAAGCAGACAGTGCCAGTTCTCTTGCTCCCTTTGCCATACTTAATCCCTTCTGTTTCCGCGCCCGAAAAGCGCAATTAAACGAATAAGTTGCATCACAGAAACCGCGAGTGCTGCAACATAAGTCATTGCCGCAGCTGAGAGCACTTTCTTAGTCTGCGGCAACTCTCCGCTTCCTAAAATTCCTGTACTCTCGAGTAATTTCATTGCGCGTCGCGATGCATTAAACTCAACAGGCAATGTGATAAGCTGAAAAAGCACTGCAAGCGAGAAAAATACTATACCTACAGTTACAAGCGGCTGAAAACTGAATAAAAAGCCAAGTAAAATGAGCGGCATAGAAAGCGATGAGCCGATATTGCAAATCGGAATAATTGAATTTTGAAGCTTAAGTGGAGCATATCCTTTAGCATATTGAATCGCGTGCCCTACCTCGTGTGCTGCAATTCCTGCCGCCGCAATAGTTGATGCGCCGTAAACGCCTTGAGATAGCGAAACGGTATTCGTTTTAGGATTAAAATTATCAGTCATTTCGCCGGATATCGGAACTATCGACACATTTGTGATTCCTGCCGCGTATAATATCCTCTCTGCAACTTCAGCACCTGTTTTCATAGATGAGGTGTGAATTTCAGATGCTTTTTTATATGCACTTTTAACACCCCACTGCGCGATAAGCGTAAAAATAAGCGCAGGCAAAACATAGATAATGTAAGTTGTATCTATACCGTAATAATACATAACTTTCTCCTACTTTAAAATTTTATCTAAAACAGTTTCGTGGCCTCTGAAATATGCCTCAGGTGCCATTCTCTTGGAATTCGGGAATTGAAGCTCTGTAACTAAAATACTCATTCCGTCGCCACAGGCAACCTGCATTCCCTTAGCACCAATAGAAATAACTTTTCCTACAGGTGCCGAAGTTTTCTCCCCAGGTAATGCCTTGTAAATCTTAATTTTTTCACCGTTATACATAGTATATGCAATCGGCCAGGAATAACACCCGCGAATGGTGTTTAATATCTCACGCGATGGCTTTTCCCAACTAATTTCACCGTCCTCGCGTGAAATCATACGGGCATAAGTAGCCTCATCGTGATTTTGCGGAGTTCTTATCTCCTTTCCTTCTTCAAGGAGCTTAAGCGTACTGCAAAGAGCTTTAGCACCAATTTCAGATAATCTGTCAAACACCTCTTCCGAGGTTTCATTCTCGCCAATCGGGGTCTCGTAGCACTCGATTACATCGCCGGTGTCAAGTCCCTCATCCATAAGCATAGTGCATACTCCTGTTTTTTCATCGCCGTTTAATACCGACCACTGAATCGGTGCCGCACCGCGATATTTAGGAAGTAATGAACCGTGAACATTTATGCAACCGTATTTAGGAAAATCAAGAATATACTTTGGTAAAATTCTGCCGTATGCTACAACCGCAATAACGTCCGGATTATATTGCGAAAGCAGAGGCAAAAGTGCATCATTTTTTAATTTTGTCGGCTGATGGACAGGTATTCCTCTCGCCTCAGCTTCAACTTTAACAGGTGGCGCCATAAGCTTCATACCTCTTCCTGACGGACGGTCAGGCTGAGTGAAGACCGCACAAACCTCGTGCCCTGCATTTATAAGTTCAATTAGTGACGGTACTGCAAAATCAGGCGTACCCATAAATAAAACTCGCATAAAATTACTCCTGCTCTAAATATTCAATTACCTTATCGGTAAATAAAATTCCGTCCAAATGGTCAATTTCATGGCAGAATTCACGCGCTAAAAGCTCAGTTCCCGAAATCTCAAACTCTTTACCAAATCTATCCTGCGCGCGAACCTTTACATATGCCGGGCGGCTTACTGTTCCGTAAATTCCCGGAACACTGAGGCATCCCTCAGGCTCAATCTGCTCGCCTTCTGTTTCGATAATTTTCGGATTAATAAGCTCGATAAAAATATCGTCGTGATCAAGCACCAAAACGACACGGCGAAGCACACCGACCTGCGGGGCTGCAAGTCCTGCGCCGTCCGCCTCGCGAACGGTATCAAGCATATCGTCAAGAAGTGCGTGAAGTCGCGCATCGAAATTTACAACCTCGCGTGATTTTTTAGCCAGAGTTTCATCTCCGCGCTTTACTATATTTCTTATTGCCATTTTAATCTCTCCTAAAACTCAATTGAATTTACATCAGCAATTATTGTAAGCCTTCTGTTTTTGCTGTTTGTTCTGAAATCGCACAAAAGCCTGGATACAAGCTCGCGTGACTCTTTATTATTCTCGCAGAAAAGCGAAATTTTATATCTGTACTTACCGTTTACTCTAAGTACATTCGCCGGTGACGGGCCGTAAATACGTGCATTTAAGCTACTGTATTCTTTACTTGATAGTGTTTTTAGCTTTCGCGCAAATTCATTACTTGCACCCGAAACTTCATATTCACTCACACCTGATATAACAACACTTATTATATCACAAAAAGGCGGAAGTGAGCGCACTTTTCTCAAATTAATTTCACTCTCGAAAAATCCCATATAGTCTTGCTTCGCTGCTTGATGAATTACAGGATTTTTCGGTGAATATGTCTGAATAACAGCGCGACCGCGCTTTTCTCCTCTGCCTGCACGACCGACAACCTGCGTAATTAACGAAAAAGTGCTTTCCTGCGCACGGAAGTCATCGACGTGCAGTGCCTGATCGGCTGATAAAACTCCAACAAGCGTTACATTTTCAAAATCTAACCCCTTGGTTATCATCTGTGTTCCGAGCAAAATCGGTACTTTTTTATTTTCAAATTCGCGCAGTATTTCCTCATGCGATGCTTTTGCTGTCGTCGTATCATAGTCCATACGCAAAATTTCGACACCCGGGAAAAGCTCCGAAAGCTCATCTTCAAGCTTTTGCGTTCCCGCACCACAGAAATAGAGTTTTTCTCCGCACTTAGGGCATACTTTTATTCCGCTTTGAGAGTATCCGCAATGGTGACACATAAATCTTCCGTTTGCAGAATGATATGTAAGTGACGATGAACAATTCACGCATTCAGGAACATAACCGCATTCCTTGCAAACCGCGTATCGCGCATTTCCTCGTCTGTTGAGAAACAGGATGCTCTGCTCACCGCGTTCTAAATTAAGCGCAATTTCTCGTGCGAGAGCAGATCCGATCGTTCCCCCATTACCGTTTTTTAATTCATCGCGCATATCCGCGATGATAACGTCGGGTAAATTTCGCGCATTAAAACGGTTATTAAGTGTAAACAAGCTATATTTTCCGCTCTTCGCGGCATGCATACTCTCAAGCGACGGAGTTGCCGAGCCGAGAAGCAGCATTGCATTTTCCTGAACACAACGAAACTTCGCTATATCGCGCGCATGATAGCGCGGAGCATTGCCCGATTTATATGTGTGCTCCTGCTCCTCATCCATAATTATAATTCCAAGATTTTTAATCGGAGCAAAAATAGCTGAGCGCGTTCCGACAACAACAGAAACCTCGCCCCTTTTAATTCTCTTCCATTCATCAAAGCGCTCACCGATTGACAGCGCACTATGTAATATCGCAATGTTCTCACCGAAATACGCGTAAAATCGCTCGACCATCTGTGGAGTGAGCGCAATTTCCGGCACGAGCATTATCGCACTTTTGCCAAGTTTTATAGTTTGCTCTATGAGTTTCATATAAACAAGCGTTTTTCCGCTTCCAGTTACTCCGAAAAGAAGTGAGCAAGAAGCCTTGTTTTCATTTAATTTAGAAAGCAGAGGGAGGTACACATCATTTTGCTCATCGGTAAGCATAATTTTGTTTTTAGTCCCACTTGCGGAAAGCTTTGGCCTACGAAACACTTCAATTTCGCTAATATCAATTAACCCGTGTTTTGCAAGCGTATTTATCGTCGCACTCGTAGCGCCTGTAAAATAACAAAGCTCACTCGCACTTGCGCGGCCGATATCTATCAAAAGCTTTAAAATCTCACATTGTAGATATGCCCGACGATTCTTAGAAACATACTCCTTTGCTTCATCATCACTCACTGCGAGAGAAACCATTTTAACCGTCTTGTCTGACACCTTACGGACAGCGACGGATTTTTCACAAATTAAATCTTTTTCAAGAAGTTCATCAATAATCTTCTTATCAACGATTTCAGCATCTGCCTCGCCTTTTGAAAAAAGCATCGCAATATCTTCTCTGCCACCTAAATAAGACGAGATATCATTTAAATTTGTTCCCTCGGAAAGCACATACACCGGGCGGAATTTATACCACAACCCGGACGGCAGCTGCGCTCTGAAAACATCATAGAGCGAACAAAAGCATCGCTCACGCACCCAGAAGGCTAAACGCAGAGCCTCCCTGTCAAGTATCGGCTCATCATCCAAAACAGAAAGAATCTGCTTAAGGCCCGAAACATCATCACTCTCGCAAAGCGAAAGCACCATAGCCTCGCATCTTTTATTTCCTCTGCCAAAAGATACCTCAACACGACCACCGATGCAAATTTTATCAATAAGATGCTCGGGTATTTTATAATCATACGGCTTATCGATGGCAAAAATAGCCTGACTTACCGCGACACGCGCAATATTAAACAATTTTGCCACCTCCTGCCAATAAGTAAAAAGGCGAAGAAATCTTCGCCTTAATTTTTAGTCTTTCTTAAGAACAACGAGCTTTCCGTCTGCAATTTCATTAACTGCTACGCGAACAGGCTTTTCATTCAGTGCTCTGCCCTCAGCCTCAGCTTCGTCAGCAATCTGACGCGCACGCTTTGCTGTAACATTTACGAGCATATAGCGACTCTCTACTTTTTCACTTAATACATTCATTGCCGGATATAACATTATAAATTACCTCTTTCCATTGAAATTTCTTCTTCATTTTCACGTGTTTCAATTCTGTTTGCAACAGTTTCAGGAAGTATTGCAGATAAAATAACGTGGTCACTGTCTGCAATAATTACCGCACGGGTTCTTCTTCCGTAAGTTGCATCTATAAGCATTCCGCGCTCACGCGCCTCCTGCACAATACGCTTAATCGGCGCCGATTCGGGACTTACAATCGCGATAACGCGACTTGCAGACACAACATTGCCAAAACCTATATTTATAAGTTTCATACCTGCACCGCCCTATTCGATATTCTGAATCTGCTCGCGTATTTTTTCAATCTCTGCCTTGAGATCAACAACAAGCTGAGCCATAATAACATCATTCGCCTTAGAGCCGGTCGTATTAGCCTCGCGGTTAAATTCCTGAACCAAGAAATCAAGCTTTCTTCCAACTGCACCGCCATTCTTTAACATATCGCGCATTTGAGCAATATGACTGCGAAGACGGACAATTTCTTCGGTAACCGCAATTTTATCAGCAAAAATAGCGGCTTCCGTCAAAATTCTCTGCGGATCGATGTTAACGATTTCAAGAACCTCTTTCATACGAGCTTCAAGCTTTTCACGATATTCGGTAACACATTCGGGACTTCTCTTCTCGATTTCATCCACAAGTGCCTCAATATTATCAAGCCTTAAGAAAATATCCTCAACAAGGCGCGCGCCTTCTTTTACCGCCATCGCGGCATGGCCTTCAATCGCAATTGAGAGTGCCTCAAGCACCTCTCGAGCAAGCTCTTCCTCATCGGTCTCTTCCTTTGTTACGGTAAGAACATCGGGTAAGCGCATCATTCTCGTTGCGGTTAAATCATTAACTATACCGTGGTTTTCTTCGAGCTGCTTTGCAAGCTCTAAATATGTAGTTACCATCTGCTCTGATAATGAAACATTGGTATCACTGCACTTTGATGTATCAAGCGTAATAAAAACATCTGTTTTACCACGCGCGATATGCTCCTGAAGCTTAGCCTTTACCGGCTCTTCTAAAAACGCACAACCACGCGGAGTACGAATTGAGCAATCAAAATAGCGATGGTTTACCGAGCGCACCTCAACGGTAATATCCCTCTGCTCACCAATCACCTGACCACGACCGTAGCCGGTCATACTTTTTATCACATTGTCACTCCCTTTAATTACAATAACTAAACGCCAAAAGGCGCAATATTAACAACATGGATTACAATCACAGAAGCACGGTGTACTGTCACAACAAAGCTCTGCACAAAGAAGAGATGTACAACAATCGTACGAACTCATGCCCGCAGCTGTTGCCTGACCGCGCGGAGAATTTTGCATATTCAGAAGCTGGGCTCTTGCATAGTTATACTCCGAATTTGACGGATCCATCGAGCAGGCTGTGTCAATATAACGCCTTGCTTCACTAAACCATCCTTTTCTGATCATAACACTACCCATAAGAAAATTCCACTCTGCATCGTGATTTGAACAAGAAGATAAAAGCTGCTCTGCAAGCATAATGTTACCTGCAGATATAGCCTGTCTTATCTGCGCGTATGCAGCATTCGTTGAACTGCTCTGCGAATAGCTGCCCGAGTAAGCTTTAGAATTACCCTTACGCATTTTCTCAATCGCATCATACGCCTCGTTTATTTCCTTCATCTTTTCTTGAGCAAGGTCAGCAAGAGGATTGTTTATATAATTATCCGGATGATATTTCTTAGCAAGTGCGCGATATGCACTTTTTACTTCATCATCACTCGCACTCGGCGATACACCAAGCACGCTATACGGGTCTTTCATTCAGTTTCTCCTTTTCAATGACGCTCGGTATTCCGAGTGTCAATATATTCACTGCTATACTGACATCAGTATTTGCAAGATTAAGCGCAGAAATAGCGGCATTAAGGCTGCAATTTATAGTTTGAATTACTTCATCTCGTGAAGTATTACTCAATAAAATCGGATTATATGTTTTATTTTTAATATCCTCATCTATATCGCAAAGTGCATCAATTATATAAATTGCGCGGCCGATATGGTAAAAAAGCTCTTTTGTAATACGCGCCTTCTCTCCGTCAAAATATCTTGAGAGAGACGCCAGTATACGGGCAAATGTATCAGCCGGAGCATCAATACCTGCAACCTTATTTTTTTCAATTTCCGAAAGCTCGGAAATGCAACTTGATACAACCTCATCAAACCAAGGCAGATTTTTCTTTGCTTTTTTATAGGCGCCCGAAAACAAAAGCTTTGTAAATCTATACGGTATACCTTTGAAAAAGCCTTTATCTGCCACAGAATCACAAATGCTATAGTAACTTAAAACAGCCGAAACATCAGCAGTAAAATCCGTTGCATCAGAACTACATAAAACACATCTTTTCTTAACTGGACTTGCAATACAGCGTTTTTTCTCGCACTTACAAGCTTTACCTTCGAATGTATTTAAAATAAGCGTTAAAAAAGTTATATCATAGCTAAGCGCAAAGCGATGGAAGATACCAAACTTGCGGCGCAGCGCGTGGCACAAACCGCAGTATGTTGCACGGTAATGTTCCCATTCACAAACCTTAAGTTCTGCCTTATAGGGCTTTACATATCCAAACATCAGAGCACCCGCACAATTCTGCACTCGACGGTTTTGCTCTTAGCCTCACGGCGGTTACAAAGTACCGCTAAGCCTAAACCCAGTGCAAAGCCAATTCCGCCAAACAACATAGAAAGCATTTCTTTCTCAAAAATTGCAGAGGCAGAAAAGTACAAAATGAAGAACAAAAGAACGGGAACCAAGTAAACAATACTTGCAAGGTAGAGAACCTTTTGGGTCTCACTTTCAATTTCAACCGTATCGCCGACTTTAGCACAAATAGCATTGTCAGCCTCAACAACAAGCGGCTTGTCCATAATACCGCAGGCACCGCACGAGGTGCAGTCGTGCCCGCAAGCACTGGCTCGCTTTACCGACACCTGGGCGATACCGTTTTCAAGTATTGCAATAACAGTGGCAGTTTGCAGCATTTTACACCTCTTATTTAGATACCTTAACGTCTATCTTATATTCTCCCACAGCACCAACATTTGCATTTCCGTCAACCGTAATGCGAGCAGTAAGCGTATGCTGTCCTGGAGTGAGAACCATTGATGTAAGGTCAACGACTGCACGGACATTCTGCGGAAGTATATTATCAAGATCCCCTTCACTTCCACGCAAGAGAACGCTCAGATTATTTGTAAGCGGCTCAATATTATATCCGCGTGGAATATTTATAATCTCAATCGTATTGGTATTGATACTCTTTGTTTTAAGACCATTGAATGACAGCGCAACACTTGCTGAGCTTTCGCCGCTCATATTCCTGATGCCGTCAGGAAGAGTAAATTTAAAATCAAGAGCGGTATCGCCCGAGATCTTTGAAAGATCAGCTACACCGACGACCACCGATTCCATAGCATCGACAATTTTTTCTTCACCGGCAACCGTTATCTCACCCGGAGTTATCGCATAATTCACATTTTTCTCTAAAGCTCCGCCTCCCTCGACTACATCGATATCAAGCGGAATTGTTTTTGTTTTAAGAACAGGTAAAATTACCTCAACCGTTCTTGCCTCCGTCTGGACAGAGTTAAGTTTAAGTTCCTTGCCATCGGCGTCAAAATAAGCATAGCTCATCTGCTGATGAATTGAAGTATTAAGATCCTTCTTGCCTATTTTAACCTGAGCATATGAAATTGAATTTATTTCTTCTGCAAGACCGAGAACCGATAATGTACTCGGAACTGTCGTTGCATCACCCGCAATATATCCGTCGGCAACAGAGCCTTCAAGAACAACCTTTACAGGTATGGTAGCTGTAACGATTCTGTCAATCTTAACCTCAAGCTGAGAAGGATTGCGACTTGCGACGGCCACCTCACCTGTCGGTAAAACAATTTTATACGAGAGAGTATAAGTACCCGGTTCGACAATTTTGGAAATATCTACCTCAACCTTAACATCGTCAGGATTAAGTGTTGCAAGTGCACGACGCTTGCCCGTAAGACGCATAGAAACTGAAATGTCATCAGCATTGCCGACAATTAAATTTTGCGTGTTAAGGAGTTGTTCACTACCCATATAAGTCGGAGATATTTTCGAAACAGGCAGCTCCCCTACAGGGTCAACCACGGTAACGACATAAATCCAAAGCACTACGGAAATAAGTACCGCAAGTGCTTTGGTCAGAACATCATATTTTTTAAGCCATTCTTTCACTGTTTCTTCACCCTTATAAATCCAAGTAAGTTTTCAAGCAAACTCTTTTTCTCTTCCTCATCAGGAGCACTCAGAAGCTCGTTTCTAAGTAACTTTTCAAGCGTTTCCGGAGCGAGATGTCGTTTGATCATACCGTCGATTGCAACGGAAATAGAACCGCTTTCCTCCGAAACGATAACAACAACCGCATCGGAATGCTCACTCATACCGATACCTGCACGGTGACGCATTCCAAGTTCCTTACTGAGATTTGTATTCTCGGTAAGCGGAAGCATACAGCCCGCGGCAGAAACAAGTCCGTCCTGCATAATCAACGCACCGTCGTGAAGCGGAGCTTTGGGATAAAAAATATTTTTAATAAGCTCACTGGACGGTGTAGCACCGATTACCGTTCCGTTTTTAACGATGTCATCGAGCACAACCTGGCGCTGAAAAACGATAAGTGCTCCGTCACGCGCCCACGACATAGCCTCACACGCTGCAACGGTATTAACAATGGCAGTTTCCATCCTGTCGGAATTAGCGCGCGGAATAAGCTGCGGAAAAGTACTTCTGCCAACCTTTTCAAGTGCCTTGCGAAGCTCAGGCTGAAACATAACGACAAGCGCTATAAGACCAACCTGCATCGTATTAGCAAGAATAAAGTTAATAACTTTGAATCCAAAAAGCTGAGCAAGCTGCATTGCAACAATCAAAAAAAGGATTCCTTTAAGTACTTTACCTGCATTTGAGCGTCTTATTAACTTAATCAGCTTGTAAATCAAAAACGAAATGATTGCAATATCAATCACATCAGTAATTGAGAACATAGCTGAGAAATTTGCAATTGAGTTAAACACATTCATCTGCCATTCGTCCTTTGCTTTTATGCTATGTTTATTTTACCATAAAAGAACACCTTTTGTGAAGTACTTTTTTGGTTATTTACAAAGTTTTTATTTTTTAATTTGTAATATAGCCGAAAGGAATCCCTCGACATCCTCCAAAGTAGTAAACGCCGAGAAACTTATACGAACCGTTCCGTGCAAATCGCCGACCGTTTCGTGAGCAAGCGGGGCGCAGTGAAGTCCCGCTCTGACCGCAATATCGTATTCCGCTAAACGATATGCAACTGCTTCTGAGGAAAATCCCGAAAGATTAAATGATAAGACTCCGCTTTGTACTCCTCTTCCGTTATCAAAATACACTGTAGTTCCATCAATTTTCGACAGTTCCTTCGCCACATATTCCAAAAGCTTGCGCTCACGACTGTAAAGCTCCTTTTCTTTACAGATAAATTTAATTCCCTCGCAAAGCCCGGCAATTCCATGAACATTCTGTGTTCCGGCTTCATGACGATCAGGCATAAATTCCGGACTCAAAGCTTCCTGCGACTGGCTTCCGGTACCACCTTGCATCAAAGATTCAATTTCGCGTCCGTCGCGACAAATCAACAGTCCGGTACCCTGAGGTCCATATAATCCTTTATGCCCCGGCATACACAAAAATCTCGTAGCTGTTAAGTTGCAAAGCTTTACATCTATACAGCCAGCCGATTGAGAAACATCTATAATCAAAGGAATTCCTTTTTGAGCACACAATTCATCTATATGGTCAATTGGCAAAATATAGCCAAAAACATTGGATACATGAGTTATTACAACTGCCTTTGTATCCTTTTTTATTTCGGCCTGAATCGCATCAAGGATAGCCTCAGGCTCAAAAAGCGGTGCTCGGGCAACCGAATAAGTTACTCCTTTTTCTGCCAGAAAAGCAAGCGGACGCACAACCGAATTATGTTCATACCCTGATATCACACAGTGTCCCCCGTTTTTCATAAGCCCGTGTATCGCAATGTTAAGTGCATGCGTTGCGTTGAGTGTGAACACAACATTTTCAGGACTTTTGGCGCCAAAGCATTCGGCTGCCACCTCGCGACAGTTAAGCATTATATCAGCAGCTCTCATTGATGCGTCGTGTCCGCCACGACCTGCATTTGCCGTCGTCTTCATTGCAGAAATCACTGCATCATAAACAGAGTCAGGCTTTATCAATGTAGTCGCCGCATTATCTAAATATATCACACACTCATCTCCCGGAATTTACCATTTGGTTCAACTACAAGAACCGAATTTATTTCAAAGGAGTTTTTTCTCAATATATCAATCGCCTCTGCGAGATAAGTTTCCGAAACTTTAACGGCAAAGCCACAACCATTTGAGAGCATTTCAATATTCGGACGCACTACATGTCCGTTTATACCGTGTTTTGCAAGAACTCGTGACGCGCGTTGAGCATAAGTTACCGAGCGCAGCAAAATCATATATCCACTCATAAAGTTCATCTCCTTTTCACAACATTGTATGCAAAAAAGACAAACCCTGACACAAAAAAATAGGCATCATTTGATGCCTATTAAACATACTGCGTGTGCCGCTATTCCCGAGCCATCGCCTGTGAAACCGAGTTTTTCCTCGGTAGTCGCCTTAACGCTTATTCTATCAATTTCAACCTTCAAAGCCTTCGCTATATTCTCTCGCATTTTTTCGATAAAGGGAGCAAGCTTCGGCTTTTGAGCAATAACGGTTGCGTCAACATTGCCTACGCTATATCCTGCTTTTTCTATGATATTTCCAACTTCAGAAAGCAGCATTAAACTGTCTGCTCCCTTGTATTTTTCATCGGTATCCGGGAAGTGCTTTCCGATATCCCCCAGTGCCGCCGCACCGAGCAAAGCATCGGAAATCGCGTGCAAAAGCACATCCGCATCACTATGTCCCAAAAGGCCTTTTTCATAATCAATTTTAACACCGCCGAGGATTAAATCTCTCCCCTCAACCAAGCGGTGAACATCATATCCGTGACCTATTCTCATAACTGTTCCTCGTTTTCTAAAATTACGCGAGCAAAAATCAAATCCTCACGCGTTGTAATTTTTCTGTTCAATACATCTCCGTCACAAAGCGCACTTCTTCCGCCGATAAGCTCAACCGCAGAACAATCATCGGTTATCGGAAGCTTCTTTTCAACAGCATTTGAAAGCGCTCCCAAAATGAGTTCTCTGTCAAACACCTGTGGAGTCTGAATAGCGCAAAGCGTATCCCTGTCAACCGTTTCATCGGTAAAACCTTCTTTTTTGCGCTTAACGGTATCAACAATCGGAATTGCCGGCGCAGCTGCCGAAAACTTAATCGCAGCATTTATAGTATCGCTTATAATTTTTTGACTCACCATCGGTCTTGCCGCATCGTGAATAGCTACGATATTGCATTTTTTACTTACAGCACGCAGACCGCAAAGGACAGATTCCGCGCGTGTTGCACCGCCCTCAACAACCGCTTTTACTTTTGTTATATTATACTCGTCACATATTGTTCTGAGGGTATCAATCATATCAGCTCTCGTCGGAATTATAATCTCCGTAACACTCGGATGTCTTTCAAACTTAAGAAGCGTTCTCACGATAATCGGAACACCTCCAAGTTCATAAAAATTCTTATCAATTCCACCCATTCTGGATGCAGAACCTGCAGCCGGAATAACCGCCGAAACAAGGTTTTTCTTTTTGCCAAACATTTGCAACACGCCTTTCTTTTAAAGTATATCCGTTTTCATGCGGAAAATCAAGTGAAAAGGTTGACAAATTTCCAAAAACAGATATAATATATACATATAAAAAATGCAATGACGAAGGAAAGTAGGCTTTTTGCCGTTTCACAGGGAGAGTGCGTCGTGACTGAAAACGCGCTTATTTGGCGGAATTTCGAAGTTCCCTTCCGAGCACATTGCTTGAAGCTTTTGTGGTAGAGTGATGCGGGTGTTTCCCGTTACAGGAACGGGGCATTTATTTTGTGCCCAAAATGAGCGCGTAGTGTACACTGCGAATACGGGTGGTAACGCGGAAAAGTGATTTATGCCTTTTTCGTCCCGATTAAATGGGGCGAGAAGGCTTTTTTATTTACTCGCCGAAAGGAGTTTAATTTATGAAAGACCAGTTAGAAGCTTTGAAAAGTGTAGCTCTCGCTTCTATCGCAGAGGCTAAGTCCCCTGCTGATATTGAAGCTTTGCGCGTGCGTTTTCTTGGCAAAAAAGGTGAGCTTACCGGCATTTTAAAGCAGATGGGCTCGCTTTCACCTGAAATGAGACCTGTTATCGGTCAGCTCGCAAACGAAGTTCGCGAGACAATTGAAAATGAAATCAAAGAAAGTGCAACCCGACTTGAGGCGGAGGCATTAAATGCTCGTCTTGCAGCTGAAACTATCGACGTTTCTATGCCGGGTGTTGCACCTGCTGTAGGTCACAAGCATCCGATGTCAATCGTTTTACAGGAAACTCGTGACATCTTCCTCGGTATGGGCTTCCAGATTGCAGAAGGCCCTGAGGTTGAGCTTGACTACTACAACTTTGAGGCTTTAAACCTTCCGAAGGATCATCCTGCTCGTGATACTCAGGACACTTTCTATATCACCGAGAATGTTCTTCTCCGTACACAGACCTCACCTGTTCAGGTTCGCTATATGGAGAAGTTCAAACCGCCGATTCGTGTAATTTCTCCGGGTCGCGTTTACCGCAGTGACGCAGCTGACGCTACTCACTCCCCTATCTTCCACCAGATCGAAGGTCTCGTTGTCGATAAGGGTATTACCATGGGCGACTTAAAGGGTACTTTGGAAGTATTTGCTAAGCGTCTTTACGGCGATGATGCCGTTCTTCGTTTCCGCCCGCACCACTTCCCGTTTACCGAGCCGTCAGCTGAGGTTGACATTATGTGCTTTAACTGTCAGGGCAAGGGCTGCCGTCTTTGCAAGGACGAGGGCTGGATTGAAGTACTCGGCGCCGGCATGGTTCACCCGAAGGTACTTGAAAATTGCGGTATCGATTCAACCGTATACAGCGGTTACGCTTTCGGCATCGGTCTTGAGCGTATCACAATGCGCCGTTACGGTATCAAGGATATCCGTATGTTCTATGAAAATGATATGCGCTTCTTAAAGCAGTTCCAGGGGGTGCTCTAATATGAATTTATCAATGAAATGGTTACAGGATTACGTTAAAATTGACGTTCCTGCTCGCACCTTTGCCGAAGAAATGACAATGTCAGGTTCAAAGGTCGAGGTTACAGTTGACTTAGGCGCTGAAATTACAAATGTCGTTGTCGGTAAAATTGAATCTATCGAAAAGCATCCGGATGCCGATAAATTACAGATTTGTATGTTAAATGTCGGTAAGGACGAACTTTTGCAGATTGTTACCGCTGCTCAGAATGTTCATGTTGGTGACATAGTTCCGGTAGCGCTCGACGGCAGTACTTTAGCCGGTGGTGTTAAAATTAAAGCCGGTAAATTACGTGGAGTTCCGTCAAACGGTATGCTTTGCTCTTTCCACGAGCTCGGTCTTAACCTTTGTAACGTTCCGTATGCTGACGAGGATGGAATTTTACTTCTTCAGGAAAAATGTGAAATCGGCGATGATATCCGTAAGGTTCTCGGTTTAGACGATTTAGCAGTTGAGTTCGAAATCACCTCAAACCGTCCGGATTGCTTCTCAATGCGCGGTCTCGCTCGCGAGGTTGCTGCTACCTTTAATTTACCGCTTAATTTACCTAATCCGCAGGTTAAGGGTTCAAGCGATTCAATCGACGGTAAGGTTAAAGTTACAGTTGAAGCGCCTGACCTTTGCCCGAGATACACTGCTCGTATGGTCAAGGATGTAAAGATCGAAACTTCTCCGATGTGGCTCCGCGCAAGACTTCACGCTGCAGGTGTCCGCCCGGTTAATAACATCGTTGATATCACAAACTATGTTATGTTAGAATACGGTCAGCCGATGCACGCTTTTGATGCAACCTTTATCAAAAACGGTCACATCATCGTTCGTCGTGCTGAAGAAGGCTCTAAGTTCGTTACATTAGACGAGCAGGAGCACACTCTCACTAACAAGATGCTCGTTATCGCAGACGAAGGCGGCGCCGTCGCTCTCGCCGGCGTTATGGGTGGTTTAAATTCTGAGATTCGCGAGAATACTACTACCGTAATCTTTGAATCTGCTACATTCAACGCAGCTTCAGTCCGCACAACCGCTCGTGATTTAGGTATGAGAACTGATGCTTCAGCGCTTTATGAAAAGGGACTTGATGCAAATAATACAATTCCTGCAATTGACCGCGCTTGCGAGCTTGTTGAATTACTCGGTGCAGGTACCGTCGTTAACGGATATGTTGATGTTGACAATTCAGATCACGAATTAAACAAAATCGCTTTTGAGCCGGATAGAATCAACGCTTTCCTCGGAACTGATATTCCTGCTAAGGATATGGTTGAGTATCTCGCTCGTCTTGAGATTAAGCTTGATGGAAACAATTTAGTAATTCCGTCATTCAGACCAGACCTTGTCGGCTTTGCTGACATCGCTGAAGAGGTTGCTCGCCTCTACGGTTATAACAAAATCACCTCAACGCTTATGCGTGGTGAAAGCACCCAGGGCGGTCTCTCTATCCGCCAGAAGTTTGACGAAAGCATCGGTGTTCTCGCAAGAGGAATGGGCTTTAGTGAATGTATCACATATTCATACACAAGCCCAAAAACAGATGACTTACTCGCACTTTCAAAGGATAATCCGCTTCGCAAGCATGTTGTTATTACAAATCCGCTCGGTGACGAGAGCTCCGTTATGCGTACCTCTCTCCTCCCGTCAATGCTCGAGGTTCTCTCGCGCAACTACAATAACCGCAATGCGTATGCAGATATGTACGAGATTAACAAAATTTATCTCCCGACCGATTATCAGCTTCCTTATGAGGCTCCGACCTTCGTTATGGGTTCATACGGTAAGGACAGAAACTTCTTCACATTAAAAGGTGCTCTCGAGGCAATTATGTCAACACTTCTTATTGAAGATGTTTCCTTCGAGCCTGTATCTGACGATCCAACCTGGCATCCGGGCAGATGTGCAAGAATTTACTCAAAGGGCGAGATAATCGGTACAATCGGTCAAATCCATCCGACTGTTGCATCAAACTTCGGTATGGACTGCGAAGTTTATATGGCTGAAATTTCAGTTGATAAGATGTATGCTTCCCGCGGCGAAGAGACCGAATACCAGCCGCTTCCGAAGTTCCCTGCAGTCACTCGTGACCTCGCGCTTGTTTGCGACCGTTCCCTTCCGGTTGCTCATCTTGAGAAGTGCATCAGATCACAGGTCGGCAAGATGCTTGAAGATGTTGTACTCTTTGATGTATACACAGGCGAGCACATGGCGGCAGATAAAAAGAGTGTTGCTTACTCTTTAACTCTCCGCGCATTCGACCATACACTCACAGACGAAGAGGTTGAGTCAAAGATTCGCCGTGCACTCTCAGCTCTCGAGCGTGATTTTGGTGCAACACTCAGGGCGTAAAATTTTCTCTTTACAGAATTCAAAAAATATTATATTATAGTTATAAGAATATAAACGAGGAGGTTTCCGACAATGCTTGACCATACTCAAAAATTCAGCTTGGGTAACGATAAAGAACTCGAGATGAAGTACATTTTAACCGAGGTTTACAATGCTCTCAAGGCAAAAGGCTATAAGCCGATAAGTCAAATCGTCGGTTACATTCTCTCCGAAGATCCGACCTATATTACAAATCACAACAACGCTCGCAGCTTAATCCGCAAAATCGACCGTGATGAGCTGCTTCACGAGCTTGTTCGCAATTATCTTTCGGATTAAGCCCTATTTTGCGCGGTATCTTGCCCGATACCGCGCATTTTGTTTGTTTTTGTAAAAACTATTTTTCCACAACCTGTTGACATTTTAGTTACAATATGTTACAATTTGTAGTGTTGATGATTACGGATTGTAACAAGTCTTTAAAGGAGAGATTTATGTAATGGCTACTGCAAAAAAGAAAAAAGATGAACTCCTTTCTTATAAAGGAAGACCTGTTTCACGCAAGGACAATATGATTTATTACGGCAGCATGGCTGATAAATTCATCATTATGCTTCAGATTTTAGAGAGCAAGAAGGAAAACGATGTTGATGACGCAACAAAGGTTTCCGCTCAGCTTCAGCAGACTGATCCTTCCGTTAAGGCTAAGGACCGCATCACTAAAAAGACCGAAACAAACGGTCTTTACGAAGCATTTGACATTGGCTCAATTTGGCTTGAGCGCGCACTTTCAAAATAGTTTTTACAAAAGATATATCGGAGGCTTATTTCAATGATACGAAAGATGGCAAAGGCTGCATTTATTTTTGCCGCAGCTATTGCACTTACTTTTACTCTCGCAAGTGCAGCTACTTCTGCTACCGTCAACGCTAACAGCGGATTGCGTATGCGTTACGGTATGGGTACAAATTACAACATTATAACTACAATTCCCGGCGGAGCGTCCGTTTCTGTCGTTGAAAAAGGCAGCGAATGGAGCAAGATTACATATGGCAACAAAACCGGCTTTGTTGCAACGAGATATTTATCTTTTACCACTGTTGCTACTACCAGTGCGGCAAACGATACCCTTTCTGCTAAGCGTCAGAATATCGTCAACGCAGCAGTTGCTCAGCTCGGTAAGCCTTATGTTTACGGTGGCAACGGTCCTTACGGATTTGACTGCTCCGGTCTTACTCAGTATGTTTACAAAATCTGCGGTTACAGCATTGAGCGTGGACCTTCAAGCCAGCTTAGATCTTTAAGCGTCAGCGTTTCCAAAGCTAATCTTCTCCCCGGAGATATCGTTTTCTTCAGAGATTCGCGTTATGGTAGCGGTGCTGCAACTCACGCAGGCATCTATGTGGGTAACGGTCAGATGATTCATGCTCCGAACCGCGGGCAGAATGTTAAGTATGCTTCAATTAATACCGGCTATTACGGTAAATATTATATCGGCGCTCGCCGTGTTATCAACTAAAAAGAAAAGCCGCGTGAGATAATTCTCACGCGGCTATTTATATAAAAAGCTGAGTGCACCGCCAAAGCTGCTTTCTTGCGAGAAAAATCTTCGGTGTATCAGCTCACATTTTCAGCTTATGCTAAAGCTTTAATTACGGTTACTATTGACCTTCTGCTATTTTTGCGGTAAGATATAGTATAATTTAAATTTGGAGGAAAAACATAATGATACAGATATCCCCTTCTATTTTATCAGCTGATTTCGCGAATTTAGAGCGAGATTTAAAAAGAATCAAAGATGCAGGAGCTGACCTCGCTCATGTCGATGTTATGGACGGTCATTTCGTCCCTAACCTCACAATTGGCGCACCTGTTGTCAAGGCTCTTTCAAAAGCATCTGACATTCCGCTTGATGTCCATCTTATGATTTCCGATCCTGCACGCTATATTGATGATTTTGCAAAAGCAGGTTCATATATAATCACAATTCACTATGAGTGTGATTCCGACATCCGGGCAACCCTTCAAAAAATCCGCTCATACGGAATAAAAGCCGGTCTTTCAATCAAACCGGGGACAGACGTTTCCGTACTTTCAGAGGTTATCGACCTTTGTGATTTAATCTTAATTATGTCGGTTGAGCCGGGCTTTGGCGGTCAGAAGTTTATGCCTGAATCACTTGAGCGTTTAAAGGCTACTCGCGCTATCATTGAGGCATCTAATTCGTCCTGCTTACTTGAAATCGACGGTGGCGTATCCCCTGCCAATTCAACAGCAATTATCGAAGCAGGTGCTGATGTGCTGGTTGCAGGAAGCGCTGTTTTCGGTGCTGAAGATATGGCTGCAACAATTGAGGCTCTTAGGAGGTAGTGCCCTTGACTAACAAGGACTCTCGCCCGAAGCAAAGCTTTTTGAAAGGTGCGCTTGTTTTATCTCTTGCGGCACTTATCGTTAAGCTCATCGGCGCGATATTTAAAATTCCGCTCGCTAACATTTTAGGCGGCGATGGTATGGGCTATTATACGACAGCGTATGATATGTATATGCCGATTTATGTTTTGTCAAATGCAGGTCTTCCCGTCGCTGTGTCACGCGTTGTCGCGGAATGCACATCTAACGGAAGATTCCGCGATGCAAGACGAGTGCTTAAGATTTCAAACATAATTTTCTTCTGCACCGGTCTTATCGGTATGCTCATTATGTTCTTCGGAGCGCGTTGGTTTGTCGATTACATCAAGAACCCAGGAGCATATATTGCGGTTATGATGATGGCTCCGACGGTGTTTTTCGTGTGCCTCACCTGCTCTTTCCGCGGTTATTACGAAGGTCTCCAGAATATGGTGCCGACCGCTATTTCGCAGGTTGTCGAGGCATTTGTCAAGCTTATTTTGGGCCTTGGCCTTTCAATGTGGATATATAGCTACGGTATGGATATGTACGAAACTACCGGTGTTGTTTTCGGCAAAACTATGGCTACATTAGATGCCGCAAAGCTCAGAGTTCTTGAGTTTGCAGCTGGCGGCGCAATCGCCGGTGTAGGTCTCGGTTCTCTTGGTGCTGCGTTTGCAATTTTCTTGCGTCACAAAATCGGCGGTGATAAGATAACCAAAGAGGAGCTCACAGCCCCGCAGCTTGATACTCCGCATCGCACTCTTGCAAAAAAAATAATTTTATTTGCTATTCCTGTGGCACTCGGTTCTTGTGTCAGTCAGCTTACAAATGTTATTGACTTATTTACGATTATGCGAAGACTGCATCACGCGGTTTCAATAGATGCTAATGCGATATTTAATATGTATCAAGGTGCAATCCCTCTCGAACGTGCACTTGAGGATATCCCGAACTACTTAAACGGTTGCTACAAAGGTCTCGCGGCAACGCTTTACAACCTTATTCCAACATTCACTGTCGCATTTGGTGTAAGCGCTCTCCCTGCAGTAACAGTTGCCTGGGAGCAAAAAGATCATATATCTCTCAAGCGTAATGTTGAATCTGCTCTTCGCGTTACTCT
>JAZPZP010000139.1:0-2155 GCA_045544695.1 Eubacteriales bacterium
TACGGTTGCAAGTATGTTGCTCATTTTTTTCTGTTGGGACTGAATAATTAATATATTTTGTCCCAATATTCCTTTCTATTTAATTATTTCTCAATCCTTTTGGATAATGATTTTTGATCCTTCCGCCGGAGATCTTTCCGCCCCCGAGGGCAACACCCTCGTAAAGCAGGGCACACCAGCCGCTCTGTGTATTAAGCGTGTCTATTTCCTCTCCGCGAAGATATTTTTCGGTTCTTGGATCATCCTTCGTGAGATTTTCTTGCCTTTTAAATTTGTTTCCGTAGGCCGAGAAAAGCTGATGATGGGGGAAGAAGTTACCCTTCTTTACCTCACCGAGCATAACGCCCGGCATAAATACCGAATATGGGGGAATTGGTAAGTCGTGCGGAACAAGCGCAAGACTCTCGCCCCACTTAATAATTTTGCCGGGAAGCTCACCGGAAATATTATCGGAAATGAATTTTTTTACTATATCAATTTCGTCCTTTGAGGGCGATTTTGTATTTTCTTTGTAAAGTATAGTTGGCATATTGCTGTGTTTTTTGCCTTTTTTCAGCAAAGCGATGAACTGTCCCTCTCCGTTTGTTATGTGCGGATAAAAACGTCTTGCATCGGTAAGACCGTCAAGACCGTCGGCCGTGGCGGTTTCTAATTTTTCATTGACAGGGCAGAGTGAAAATACCGGGTTATCGTGTAAAAATTCTGCCACGACCTCCTCGTTTTCCTCCCTTGAATAGGTACAGGTGGAGTAGAGAAGATAGCCTCCGTCTTTAACGAGACCTGCGAGATTTTTCAATATTTCCTTTTGCCTTTTTGCGCAAAGAAAAACGTTTTCCTCGCTCCATTCGGTAAGAGCTTCATCGTATTTTCTGAACATTCCCTCGCCGGAGCAAGGCGCGTCGCAGAGTACGAGGTCAAAATACGCGGAAAACATTTCTGCAAGCTTTGCCGTGTCAAGAGATGTGACAACTGCGTTTTTTATGCCGAGACGCTCGAAATTACTGACGATTATCTTCGCCCTTTTTGGAACGTATTCATTTGCTACAATAAGCCCGCTGTCTCCGATAGCGCTTGCCAGCTGTGAGGCCTTTCCGCCCGGTGCGGCGCAGGCATCAAGAACGCGCCATCCTTCTTTTACGTCAAGAGCCTTTACGGTAGCCATAGCTCCCGGATCCTGAACGTAAAACATTCCTGCGTGATGCTCAGCGGTTTTTCCGATGCCTTCGCAGTCATGGGGAATGAAGCCGTCCTCGGCGTATGGGATAGGGGAGAGTGAAAGATCTGTAGCCGAAAGAAAATTCTTTAGTGAAATTTTGGTCGTATTAATTCGCACAGCGCGAACGTTTGGCTCACCGAGTGCTGTCTCAAAGGCTTCGTAGTCGCTGCCGAGAATATTCTTCATACGTTCTTTAAATTTTTCGGGAAGCATTTTTCGTCTCCTTTCCCCAATCTTTGCCCGAATATTATACACCATAAAGGAAAATTTGTCAACCGCCGAAAAAAGCCTTGCATTTTTTTAATTTGTATGGTAAAATACAATAGATGTATTATGTGTATTTAAGACGGAGGCAAATTTCTATGAAATTGGATCTTTACCACAACAAAATAGTGGCAGACACCATAACTCCCGAATTTGAGGAGAGCCTTGTAAGAGTGCTTTTGCCTCTTATCAAGGAAAAATACGGCGTTGTTGAAGTAATCCAAATGTACGAGGACTACATTGCAGACGGTTTTATAGTCGATGGATATGCTTATTACCCCCTCACGCTTGTAAGGGACGGTGAGGTAATTACTCAATGGGTAAGATGGCCTTATGACCGCGCTTGCTTTGAGGACGGTCTGCCTTACTCATATATGGGAAGTTCGGATATTTCCTTTGAGCTTTGTGATGATGCACCCGTGGGCTTTGAGGAAAAGCTTGCCGGCAGAGCGAGATATTTTGAAGGCGAGTGCGTTAAGCTTCGCGTTGATACGGTCGGCGGCGACAGCAGTATTCTTTTGGGAAGGTATTCCCAGACGTTTATAGACGAAATGGCGAGACAGCTGACAGGAGCAATTGAGGCTGCAATGGGAATCAGTGGAGTTGCGGGCAGCTCGGTGGAGCTTGTTATGATGTTCTCCACCGACACATTTATGGAGCACACCTGCGACAACG
>JAZPZP010000140.1:0-18676 GCA_045544695.1 Eubacteriales bacterium
ATTACTCAGCATCTGACTTAAGTCTTACCGGAAGAATAAGGAAGAGATATGAGTCGCCTTCAACCGGCTTTAAAACTATCGGTGAAAGATGAGTATTGAGCTCCATTAAAACCTCAGAATCCGGACAAGCTTTAAGCGCATCAAGTAAATATCTGTTATTAAAGCCAATTTCCAAGTTTTCTGCACTGCTCTTTAAAATGCATTCGTCCTGAGATTTACCGAGCGGTGTTGTACAAGAAAGCTTAATGCTGTTTTCGGTAAAATTACAACGAATCGGGTTCTTGATTCTCTCATTTATAATAATTGAAACACGCTCGAGAGAAGAAATTAAATCTCTTACTCCAACACAAGTTGTAAATGCGTGAGTTTTTGGAATTGCGTTCTTGTAATTTAAAAATTCACCTTCAAGAACACGTGAAATAAGAGTTGTTTCGCCAATTGTAAATGTAATATGCTTCTTACCAAGCATAATTTCAATTTCATCGTCAACATCGTCCATAATCTTTTCAACTTCTTTTAAAGTATGACCCGGAACAATAAAGCTGAAATCAACATCACTTCCGACACTTGTAAGCTTTTCTGTTCTGATTGCAAGACGGAAACCGTCAACAGAAACGACATTTAAGGTTCCGTTTTCAATTTCAAAGAGTGAACCTGTGTGAACAGGTTTGTTATCATTTGTGCTGATAGCAAATACAGTCTGTGAAATCATTGACTTTAACATATTCTGCGGAAGCTTTAATGTATGGTCTGATTCAACCTCCGGAAGAGAAGGAAATTCATCTGCCGGTAGACCCATAATTTCATATTTAGCATTTCCGCACATAATAAGGGTAGTTAAAGTTTCAGAAACTGAAATAGTTACCGTTTCATCAGGGAAAAGACGGATAATATCGCTTAAAATTTTAGCATTAATAACAACCTTACCCGGCTCAATTACATTTGATGATATTTTAGTTGATATACCTGTTTCCAGATTATAACCTGTCATTTTAACGGTATCTGATGCTTCAATTAAAAGACCTTCAAGAGTAGGAATTGCACTTTTTGATGATACTGCCCATGCGGTTGTTGCAATTGCTTCCTGAAGAAGTGCTTTTTCACAGCTGAATTTCATATTAAACCCTCATTTCAATGAATATTTTCTTTTTTAAAATAATATAATAAATATTTTAGTAGTTTTAGTAGTAGTGTGGATTTTGTTTAAAAGTATTGATTTTGTTTTAATAGTGCGAAAAAAGCGTACACAGATAAATGTGAATTTGTGTTTAAAAATTTAGTGGAAAAAATAGCAACTTTTTTATCCACAGGTTATCCCTGTTAAATCCACAAGAAATATGTGGATTAATCGCCTAAAATATTATTCTTGATGTCGCGTATTTGAATTTTAACTTCATCGCTATGTTTTATCTGATCATCAATTTTATTATAAGAATGCATAACGGTAGTGTGATCACGATCAAATATTTTACCGATATCGGGATAAGATTGCTTAACGATTTCACGAATTAAGTACATAGCAACCTGACGCGGAAAAACAGTTTCCTTTGAGCGATTTTTACCGGTAATTTCATCCTCAGGTATGTCAAAATATGTTGAAACCTCTGAAATGATAAGCTCCGGAGTCGGATTCATACCGGGATTGTCTTTTTTCATCTCTTCAATTGCTTGTTCTATAACATCAATTGTAATGTCAGTAGATAAAAGATCTCGGTACGCTGAAATTTTCTTAACTGTTCCTTCAAGCTGACGGACGTTTGAGGTTACCTGAGTTGCAATTAAAGATTTAGCTTCCTGAGAAAGATTAAGATTTATTCTTGATGCTTTAAGGCTTATAATTGCCATTCTTGTTTCATAATCCGGCGGTTGGACATCTGCCATAAGGCCGGATTCAAAACGGGTACGAAGGCGGTCTTCCAATGTTGTCATTTCACTCGGGAGGCGGTCGGAAGCTAAAACAATCTGCTTTTTTGCTTCATAGAGAGCATTAAATGTATGGAAAAATTCCTCCTGCGTTCTCTCTTTACCTGCGATAAATTGAACATCATCGACCAAAAGAAGATCGGAATTTCTGTATTTATTGCGGAAATTTGAAACTGTACCGTTCTGTATACTTTCGATAAGCTCATTTGTAAAGCTTTCACTGCTTACATAAACAATATTAAAATCAGGATGATTTTTTCTGATTGTGCCGGCGATAGCATTTAAAAGATGAGTTTTACCGAGACCTGATCCGCCGTAAATAAGAAGCGGATTATAAATTGACGCCGGTGAGTTGGCAACAGCTTTTGCCGCTGCATGCGCCATTTTATTGGAGTTACCTACAACGAAATGTTCAAAAGAAAAATCATCATCCGTCTGCGGAGGAGGAGTCATTATTCTTTCACTGCTGATTTCATCCTCGGTGTAGATGCTGAAATCCATATCAATTGAAAATAAAAGCTTGAGTGCTTCTTTAATTTTATCGGAATAGTTATTTAAAATTGTTTCTTTTTTAAACCAAACGGGAGTAACGACGATAAGCTTGTCCCCGTTTAAAGAAACTGCGGTTGTATCATTAAACCATGTAGAAATAGTTACAGAGCTAAGACCGAGTTCTTCCTCAAGTAAGGAGAGAACCTTAGCCCAAACATCAGCTGCAGAATTCATAAAAATATTCCCCTTTTATATGTAAAAGTACAATAATTCACGCTATATTTTTACCTATTATATTGTAGCATAAAATTATAGTTTTTGCAATTAGTTTTGCACACTTTGTTGATAAAAAAATGAGAAAATTTTAAAATTGTTCTTGACATACCCGAAAGCCTTGATATATAATAGGCTATGTACCCATATCAGGCGGTTATGGATAGCGACATAAGCCTGAAGAGGTTGGACTTAGTTCGGTATTTATAACAGAATTTGGATGGAGGTGTTTTTACATGGTTCGCACATATCAGCCTAAGAAAAGACATCGTGCAAAGGAGCACGGTTTTAGAAAGAGAATGAGCACAACAAACGGTAAGAAGGTTCTTGCTCGCCGTCGTGCTAAGGGCAGAGCTCGTCTCACCCACTAAAAAGTATCACATATTTGTGGTCTATTAAGCGGTAAGCTTAAAGTGGCAGGTTAGTCGCTTAATGCTTACCCTTTTTTATTGATTATAGGAGTGTTTTTTAATGGTAGATACCGATACAATTAAAAATAACTTTTATTTTCGCCGACTTTATTCCAAAGGTGAGTCAAAAGTATCACCTTACCTTGCCGTTTACGCTATGAAACGGAAATACGGAAATCGCCGTTTAGGTATTACTGTCAGTACAAAGGTCGGTTGTGCGGTAATCAGAAACCGCGTCCGCCGCAGAATTCGTGAAGCATTTCGCTTAAATGAATCAAGATTTATTGAATCGGTGGATATTATTATTGTTGCGCGTGTTCGTGCGAGTGTTGCGACATATGCGCAGCTTGAGAAGTCGCTTCTCACATTAGCAGACGAGCTTGGAGTATTGAAAAAATGAAAAAAATACTATTGTTTTTAATTCGTTTTTACAGAAAATACATTTCACCGCATAAAAAGCCGTGTTGTCGCTTTACTCCTACTTGCTCTCAGTATGCTATTGAGGCAATTGAGAAATACGGTGCGCTTAAGGGTGGATACCTTGCCCTACGCAGAATTCTCAGATGCCATCCGTTCAGCGGAAAATCGGGTTATGACCCGGTAGAATGATAAGAAAGGTAAAATTTAATATGGTAAACTTGTTTAATACAATATTTACGCGCCCGTTCGCGTGGGTATTATTGCAAATTTATAATATTGTCGGCTCTTACGGTGTCGCTCTTATTCTTTTTACCATTTTAGCTAAGCTTATTTTATTACCGTTCCAGATGAAAAGTAAAAAAAGTATGATCGGTATGCAGAAAATTCAGCCAAAGCTTCAGGAGCTTGAAAAGAAATATAAGAACGATAAAGAAAGATATGCAATTGCCGTTCAGAAGCTTTATAAAGAGGAAAATGTAAGTATGGCAGGAGGTTGCTTACCTCTTCTTTGCACCTTCCCGATAATGCTCGGCCTTTATGCAATTGTGCGTCAGCCACTTACTTTTATGTTCGGTCTTGATGCAGATACAATTGAGCGTATCGCTGAAACCGTCGGAATTACAATTCAGAACGGTTCTCTCAGCAATATGGAGATTCAGATTGCAGCTGCTATGGGGCAGTATGCAGATAAAATTCTTGAAATTGCGCCGAATGTCAAGATTATTGACTTTAACTTCTTAGGATTAAACCTTGCACAGACACCGAGCTTTTCGGTTATAAATGCGCTTTGGGTTATTCCGATTTTATCCGGTGTTACATCTTATTTCTTCTCATGGATTTCAAAGAAATATCAGCCTGCACCGGCAAATGAACAGGCAGCAAGCACAAACAGTATGATGACAATGATGATGCCGCTTATGTCCGTTTGGATTGCATTCGTCGTTCCTGCAGGTCTCGGTTTTTACTGGATAATCAATAACCTGCTCTCAGCTATCCAGGAACCGGCTCTGCAGTGGTATTATACTAAGTACAAACCAGCAAAAACAGGGGGATCTAATAAATGAAAAAGTGCGTAGAAGCTACAGGAAAAACTATTGATGATGCAATCGCGTCAGCACTTGAGATGCTTGGCGGTGTAGATCGCGATTTGGTATCAGTTGAAGTACTTGAAAATCCGAAGTCAGGCTTTTTGGGAATCGGCGGAACTCCAGCTAAGGTTTCCGTTTGTCTCGAAGAAGCAGAGAGCGCAACAAGCGTTGAGGATTTCATCGCTAATCTTCTTGCAAAGATGGGAAATGACGCGAAGGTTGACTCTAAGATGACCGAGGATGGTAACATTGCAATCGAGCTCACAGGCGAAAATATGGGTGTTCTCATTGGTCGCCGCGGCGAAACACTTGATGCAATTCAGCACATTGCTAATTTAGTTGCAAACAAGGGTCGCGAGGAGCATGTACGTGTTATCGTTGATACTGAAAACTATCGTGCAAAGAGAACAGAAACATTAGAAAATCTTGCAAAGAAGATTGCAAGCCAGGTTCTTAAGTATAAGAGAAACAAGGTTCTTGAACCGATGAACGCATACGAGCGTCATGTTATTCACGCAGCACTTCAGGATATTGAAAATGTTTCAACATCTTCAACCGGCATTGAACCGAATCGCCGCGTTGTTGTTAATTACACAGGCCCGGATGCCGGCAGCTATAACCGCCGCCCGTACCGCCCGCGTTATAACAAAGAAGAAAACTAAAGTAATAAAAAAATCCCACCGTATAACGGTGGGATTTTTTTATTACTAAAACATATCAACCGGGAAGAGAATTTTAAGCTGATTGAGCTTTGAGGCATATGCTGCCTGCTGCTTGTCATTAAGAACTTTCTGCGAAAGCTTATCTTTAATCTGCTCAAAAGGAATTGTAGCCGGGTCATTCTTAGCTGTGAGATGGATGAGGTGATATCCAAACTGGGTTTTTACCGGTTCGGAAATATCGCCGACATTCATAGAGAACACCGCGGTGTCAAATTCAGGTACCATCTGTCCTTTTGTAAACTGACCGAGTGAGCCACCCTGCTCTGATGACGGACAGGTGCTGTTTGCCTTTGCAGCATCCGCAAAGCTTATCTTTCCTGCCTTGATATCAGCTAAAATTTCCTTTGCCTTTTCCTCACTGTCAACCAGAATATGGCTTGCTTCAACGCTTTCGGGGGATGCAAACTCGCTCTTGTGCTCATCGTAGAAAGCCTTAATTTCGTCATCGGTTACCGTGATAGTAGAAAGAACCTTCTCAATCGCGAAATTAGCAAGCATTTCTTCTTTTACTACAGCAAGGTCAGCTTTAAACTTCGGATCAGCTTCGTAAAGGTTCTTTTTCGCTTCGGCTAAGAAAAGCTGTTTTGCAACGATTTGCTCAAGAACAGCCTTTCTGCCCTCGGGGGTGTTATAACCCTGTCCGCGTGCGCCGAGCGCTGTAATTGTTGCGTCAACGGCAGCCTCTGTGATAGCAATACCGTCAACTTTAGCAAGGATTTTTGATGATTTGTCCATATTTTTATATCTCCTGTTTTTCTAATTTAATGTCCAAGGTTCAATCAGAAC
This sequence comes from Eubacteriales bacterium, assembly GCA_045544695.1. GTDB lineage: Bacteria > Bacillota > Clostridia > Oscillospirales > JAAYXM01 > RGIG7332. Next base: position 6,115 of record JAZPZP010000140.1, read on the forward strand.
ACTTGGACATTTTGTTTTTATAATTCAATTTTCTCGAGGCCACCCATATAAGGACGGAGGACTTCAGGGATTGTAACCGAGCCGTCTTCATTCTGGTAGTTTTCAAGAATTGCAGCGGTTGTGCGGCCGAGCGCAACACCTGAACCGTTAAGGGTATGAACAAGGCGCGGCTTTGGGCTGTCTGCATTCTTGAAACGAATTGCAGCGCGGCGAGCCTGATAATCCTCAAAGTTTGAGCAAGAGGAAATTTCAACGTATCTGCCATAGGAAGGCATCCACACTTCAATATCATAAGTCATTGCTGAAGAGAAGCCTAAATCGCCTGCACAGAGCATTACAACGCGGTACGGAAGACCCAGCTGCTGAAGAACATACTCAGCGTCGCGAGTTAATGACTCAAGCTCATCGTATGACTTTTCAGGAGTTGAGAACTTTACAAGCTCAACTTTATTGAACTGATGCTGACGGATAAGACCGCGAGTGTCGCGTCCTGCACTGCCTGCCTCTGCGCGGAAGCAAGCTGAATATGCACAGTATTTGATTGCGTCGTCAAGACCGTCAAGAATTTCATTTCTGTGCATATTGGTGACCGGAACTTCAGCGGTCGGGATAAGGAAGTAATCTGTTCCTTCAACCTTGAAAGCATCCTCTTCAAATTTCGGAAGCTGACCGGTACCTGTCATTGATGCACGATTAGCCATATACGGCGGGAAAACTTCTGTGTAACCGTTTTTCATATGTGAATCAAGGAAGAAGTTCATAATTGCACGCTCAAGACGAGCTCCAGCACCCTTATAGAAATGGAAACGAGCACCTGTAACCTTAGCAGCGGTAGCAGGATCTAAAATTCCGAGTGCCTCACCGACATCCCAATGCGCTTTTGGCTCAAAGCTAAACTCGCGCGGAGTTCCAAACTTACGCATTTCAACATTCTGATCGCTGTCCAAACCATCCGGAATTTTATCATTTGGCATATTCGGAATCGGGAGAAGAGTTGCGGAAATTTGCTCGTCAATTTCGCGGAGTTTAACATCTAACTCCTTAACGGTATCTGCAATCTTCTTCATTTCAGCAAAAACAGGAGCGGTGTCCTCACCCGCTTTCTTCATCTGCGGAATTTTCTTAGAAACCGCATTCTGCTCTGCCTTTAAGGACTCGGTTTTACCGATTAACTCACGGCGAGCGGCATCAAGCTCTAAAATCTTATCAATTTCTGCATCGTAGCTTTTGTTACGACGAGCAAGAGAAGCTTTAACCTTTTCGGGATTTTCTTTGATTACTTTAATGTCTAACATTTATATCATGCACCTTTCGTATTTTTTTCTATTCTCTCAAGTTCTTTTAAACCATCTTCGCTTAGAGATGCGCGAAGCTCACCCTCATCAATAAGCGCGATTATCGAACGGCAGTCGCCGTATTTTTTATTGCTATAGGCTTTGACGAGCTTCCATAAATACTCGTTTGCCTGCGCCCTTTTCTGCTCGGAAGTAAGAGTTTCTACTTGTTTTGTGAGCTCATCAATACTTTTTTTCTGCTCAACAATTGTTTTTTCAAACTCTGCATTTTTCGCATTTGCAACTTCAAGTCGAGAGGTAAAGCCTTTTGTGATTTCGGTTTTTTCTTGCTCAACTCTGGATTGCGAGAGATATGAGAAAGCAATTAAAATTGCAGCAAAAAGAAACAAAATTATACAATAAAAGATAAAGAATCCGCGTGAGGAAGCCTTTTTATTATTTTCCATTTAATCGCCTCCTCTTATAGAGATTCCAGGAGCTTAATTAATTTTTCCAAATCCTCTGGATTGTAAAATTCAAGCTCAATTTTACCTTTTTTCTTACCGCTTATAAGCTTGACCTTGCGACCTAATTTACCGGATAAACGGCGCTCAATTTCTTCAAGATAATTAACTGAAACAGAAGAATTAACCTTTTTCTCTTTCTTTTCCTGAAGCGCTTTTTTAACTAAAAGCTCAGTCTGACGCACACTAAATCCGTTCTCAATAACAAGCTTTGCTATCTTAATTTGAAGCTTTGAGTCTGAGAGTGAAAGCAGCGTTTTCGCGTGGCCAACACTTAATTTTCCCTCAGACAAAAGGTTTATTATTTCCTCCGGTAAAGAGAGAAGGCGCAGAGCGTTTGCGACAACCGGTCGTGACTTACCAACTCTTGCGGCACAATCTTCCTGAGTAAGTGAAAATTCGCTCATTAAAACGCGATATCCTTCAGCTTCTTCAATCGGATTTAAGTCCTGACGCTGTAGATTTTCGACTAAAGCAAGCTCCATAACTGTGCGATCATCTGCTTCAACAAAATATACGGGAACTTCAGTAAGCCCTGCTTCGCGAGCGGCACGATAGCGGCGCTCGCCTGCAATTATCTGGTATCTTCCTTCGGAAAGCTTTCTTACAGCAAGTGGCTGCAGAATTCCGTGAGTGCGGATGGATTCTGCAAGTTCGGCTAAAGCTTCTGTATCAAAATCCTTGCGTGGCTGAGCAGCGTTTGGCTCGATCTGAGAAAGCTTGAGCAAAGAAAGATTCTTTTCTTCTTTTGGTGACGGCGCTCCTGTCATAAAGAGCGCATCGAGTCCCATTCCAAGTCCTTTGGAGCCCATCAAATCGCTCCTTTCTTTTCATTCTTTTCAATAATTTCATTTGCAAGCAATCCGTAACATTCGGCACCTTTTGAATATTTATCATATTCATTTATCGGTTTACCGTGGCTGGGAGCTTCTGCAAGACGCACATTGCGAGGAATTGCGGTTGCAAAAACCTTGCCTGGGAAAAATCTTTTAACCTCTTGCGCGATCTGCATGGAGAGATTTGTTCTTCCGTCAAACATAGTAAGCAAAACGCCCTCAATGTCAAGTTCCGGATTTAATGCCTTTTTTAAAGTTGACATTGTCGCAGTAAGAGCGGATAAGCCCTCAAGCGCATAAAATCCGCAATCTACGGGAACTAAAACTGTGTCCGCAGCACACAGAGCGTTTATCGTAAGCTGACCTAACGACGGCGGACAGTCAATTAAAATATAATCGTACTCGTCTCTGACTGAGTTAATTGCATCGCGAAGAATGTAATGACGGTTGTCAATACCCATCATTTCAACCTCGGCACCTGCAAGATTTGTGTTTGCGGAAAGCAAATCGCCGTAAGGAGTTTTCTTAATTGCATCTTTTATGTTCTCGCGGCCGATTAAGACATCATAAATTGTTGCACTCTCGTCACGCTTGCTGACACCAAAACCAATAGTGGCGTGACCCTGTGGATCCATATCGCACATAAGCACGCGTCTGTTTAAAGCTGAAAGCGCGGCTGAGAGATTAACACAGGTAGTTGTTTTGCCGACGCCGCCTTTTTGGTTGGCGAGCGCAATTACCTTTGCCATCATATCACCCGTTTCTTTATATGTAAATGTATATGTATTATTATAGCACAATAAAAAAATATTTCAATATAAATGTTCCACATGGAACAAAAAAACTCGGAATGTTCTACGTGGAACATTCCGATATACTATGTGTTTTTGAAAACGCTTATTGTCATATAAAAAGCGACATCGTCTTCTGTTTTTTTTATATCTGCTTTGATTCCGGTTGTTCTGAGCATATCAATTGCCCTGTTCACTGTATTCATAAACGGACGCACATCACGAAGAACAAGGCGAGGGTTTTGACGCAGAGCTTTAGGTTCGACAGTTGAAGCTAATAGCTTTTCTATATATTCCTCACTCTGTGACACATTTAAGGACTTTTCGATAATGTGATCCAATACTTTTTCCCGGAGGTCTAAGCTGTCAAGTCTTAGCAAGGCGCGAGCGTGGCGTTCGGATAAGCCGTACTCGCAGATTTTATCTATAATCGTTTGATTAAGCTTTAAGAGACGAAGCTTATTGGAAATTGCAGATTGCGATTTTCCAAGCTTTGCAGCAGCTTCCTCCTGGGAGAAACCATATGTGCGAAGTAAATTATAAATCCCACGAGCTTCTTCAAAAAAGTTCAGATCGCTTCGTTGAAGGTTTTCCAACAGAGCAATAAGGGAGGATTCCTTTTCGTCAATATTTGATATAATGGCAGGAATTTCCCGAAGTCCCGCCATAATTGATGCACGCAGGCGACGCTCTCCTGCGATTAATGTGTATCGATCTCCGTTTTTTCGAACGGTTATCGGCTGAATAACACCATTTTCACTTATACTATGAGAAAGAGAGCGCAACTCTATCGGATCAAAGGTTTTGCGTGGCTGCGCCGGATTCGGGTCAATTCTGCCTACAGGTATATGCAAAACAGAAATAGAGCGCGGAAATATTCTTTTATTTAGAACCTCGAGCATTTTCATCACATCCTAAAAGAATATTACCATTTTCTTCCAATTATGTAAAGAAAAATCGCTCGACATAAAAAAACAAAAAGTCCGTCTTACAACGGACTTTTCTGTATTTTAGCAAATCTTCTGGGATATTTTGACGGTGTATTTGCAAGCTTTTTGATAACTATAACGCAATACGGGACATCAAAAATAGTGTATTCCCAAATGTTCTCAACCCGCGCTTGAAGTGTTTTTATTGCATTTTCCGAAGCTTTAAGCTCCTCAGCGTAATCGCGTGATTTCATAGCTAAAAATAATCCGCCTGGTTTGACATACGGAAGGCATAACTCACACAACATAGGAAGAGAGGCCACTGCGCGTGAAAGCGCGATATCAAAGCTATCGCGGAAATTTTCTTTAAATGCTTGTTCTTCGGCGCGCGCATGAATGCAATCAACATCATCAAATCCTAATAAAGAACATGTCTCACTTAAAAAATCAACTCTTTTTCGCAAACTGTCGAGTAATGTGAGCGAAATTGTTGGGTTTGCAATTTTAATCGGAAGACCGGGGAAACCTGCACCCGTGCCGATATCTATTACTTTTTTGCCGTTAAAATCCGTACAACCGAGAAGAGACACAGAATCAGCAAAATGACGCAGATAAATCTCCTCGGGGTCGGTTATTGCGGTTAAGTTCATAACTTTATTGACTTCAATTAAACGCTTGCAATAGTTAGAAAATCTACCTAAAACAGTTGAATCAGCCTCTATATTAAGCGATAAAAGGGCAGAAATCAAGGATTTATCCACAAATAAACCTCCTAAAAATTCAGATAGAGCATAAGTGCTGTCATATCAGCAGGGCTGACACCGGAAATACGCGATGCCTGCCCCAATGAGCGAGGTCTTACCTTACTGAGCTTCTGACGCGCCTCAATTCTGAGACCGTTTATTTTGTTATAATCAATATCTTCGGGGAGCATACGCTCTTCTAAGCGTTTAAATTGCTCAATCTGCGCCTCCTGGCGCTTTATGTAACCCTCATATTTAAGTGAAATTTGAACCTGCTCTAAAATATCATCTGTGATTTCAGCTAAACGCGGAGAGTCAAATTCAGCGATATCTTCATAAGAAATCTGTGGTCTGCGGAGTAAATCTGCAATACTTGCCCCCGTTTTAAGCGCGGCAGTACCTGCGTTTTCCAAAAGAGTATTGATTTTCTCACCCGGAGGAACAATCTTTTTTTCCATTCGCTTGAGCTCGGCCGCGACAAGCGCGTATTTTTCGCAAACTTTTTTGTATTTTGCCTTTGAAACAAGACCTATTTTGTAGCCGAACTCGGAAAGGCGCAAGTCTGCATTATCCTGGCGCAGAATAAGGCGATATTCCGAGCGTGAGGTCATCATTCGATACGGCTCATTTGTTCCTTTGGTGACCAGATCGTCAATCAAAGTGCCGATATAAGCCTGTGAACGATCGAGTATAAATGGGTCTTTGCCGCGGATTTTTAAAGCCGCGTTAATGCCTGCAATGAGTCCTTGAGCTGCAGCTTCCTCATAGCCGGAGGTACCGTTAAACTGACCTGCACCATAAAGCCCTGAAATCATCTTGACTTCAAGGGTCGGAAGAAGTTCCTGAGGATTTATGCAATCGTATTCAATTGCGTATGCCGGGCGCATAACTCGGGCATTTTCAAGTCCCGGAACGGAGTGAATCATTTTAAGCTGAACATCCTCGGGCAAAGAAGAGGACATTCCCTGAATGTACATTTCTTCGGTATTAAGTCCCATCGGCTCAATAAAGAGCTGATGACGCTCTTTATCAGGGAATCGCACGATTTTATCTTCAATTGATGGACAATAACGCGGCCCGATACCCTCAATTGTACCCGAAAAGAGCGGCGAACGGTGTAAATTTTCTCGTATTATGTTGTGAGTTTCCTCAGTTGTGTATGTAAGATAGCACATTTCGCGGTTTTTAAGCTTTTTCTTAGTGCTGAATGAAAACGGAGTTATAATCTCGTCGCCATATTGCGGCTCCATCTTTGAAAAATTAATCGAACGGCGGTTAATTCGCGCAGGTGTTCCCGTTTTAAAGCGCATGAGGGAAAGCCCCATTCTCTCAAGTGATGCAGTGAGTGAGTTTGCGGCAAACATACCGTCCGGACCGCCGTTTGCAGTCACATCGCCGACTATCGTTTTACCGCGCAGATATGTGCCTGACGCAATAATAACTGCAGAAACCGGATGAGTTGCACCCGTCTGTGTTACAACGGCACTCACCTTTCCGTCGGTCACTTCAATATCAACAATTTCAGCCTGCTTTACATCTAAGTTTTCCTGCTTTTCAAGCGCGTGCTTCATATAAATCTGATACGCGCGGCGGTCGGCCTGAGCGCGAAGTGAGTGAACAGCAGGGCCTTTTCCGCGATTTAACATACGATATTGAATGCAGGTCGCATCAGCAGCGCGGCCCATTTCACCGCCAAGTGCATCAATTTCGCGCACTAAATGACCTTTTGCGGTACCGCCAATTGACGGATTACACGGCATATTGCCAACTGCATCTAAATTTATTGTAAAGCAAACGGTTCTCATACCAAGACGAGCAGACGCAAGTGCCGCTTCAATTCCGGCATGTCCTGCGCCTATAACCGCAACATCATATTCCTGTGCCTGATACTTCATAATAAGGGTTCACCAACTATTTTAAATTTCGCGCGCGAGTAAGCTTTGAGAGCGTTTCCGAGCGCATAGAAAATCTTTTGCTTAAATCCTCGCCGAACTTGCAAAGAGCTGCAACATCGCCTGATATAAGCTCAATTTCAACTTCGTATAGCGGAGCTTTTTTAACTCCATCGGGCGATAAGTAGCCGATATCAACACAAAGCTCAGCTTCAAACCGGTTAGTTTTTATGTGCGCGCATCTGCGCGTAAAACAAAATTCCGCAACGATGCAAAGCTCTTCCTTGGCAAGGGTTAAAACATGCTCCGGGCAGCCTTCTTTTTCAAGATGCGGCAACGCATCTGCAATACTTTCCGCCTCAACCTGCCATTCGCCGCGGTGGCTTAGTGCGCCATCTGCTCCTTTCGGAGTTTTAACCGTCACAACGCTTTTGTCGTTTTCGCGGCGCAGTCTTAGCGACGCGCGTGAGAGATAGAGAAAATTATTCTTCGTATCAAAATATTTGCTGTGCATTTCTATGTTTTTTATTTCGCCAATTATATATTCTGAAACGGTGGAAAAAACCTGTTCCGGCGCGATTTTCTCAGATAGTGCATACTTAAGCTCGATTTCATTTGCCATTTTTATGCCCTCTTATAAATACAACAATTTCGTGAACGATAAGCGGAACGAGAGAAAGGAGTAAAACGATACCCCAGCTTCCAATTTTAAGCGGTGCGGTTGAGAAGAGATTTGCGAGCGGAGGAATGTATAAGATAAGGAGCTGAAGCGCGATTCCGACGGCAACCGCAAGAAGTAAGAACTTGTTCGTAAGATGATTTGTCTTAAACACCGAATGATTACCAACGCGTACGGTAATTGAGTAAACGAGCTGGCTTCCGGCGAGAACAACAAGTGCCATTGTTTGCGCGTAGGTTAAGTTATTCGTTGTAACTTGAGTTGCCTTGAATGCAACCAAAGTAACGATAGCAATAACGATACCGTAGCCGATTACGCGCAATCCGCCACCATCGGCAAAAATGCTTTGCTTTGCAGGACGCGGTTTGCGTGTCATAATATCAGCATCGCCCGGATCAATTCCGAGTGCAAGTGCCGGGAGAGAGTCGGTAATTAAATTTATCCATAAAATATGAAGCGGAAGAAGCGGAGAATCCCAGAAAAGAAGTACCGAAACAAGAACGGTTATAAGCTCGCCCATATTTGATGCGAGCAGGAAGAAGATGGATTTACGGATATTTTCAAAGATGTTTCTGCCCTCTTCAACCGCGTGGGTGATTGTTTCAAAGTTATCGTCGGTTAAAATCAAATCTGATGCGTCCTTTGCAGCATCTGTACCTGTAATTCCCATTGAAACGCCGATGTCTGCCGCCTTGAGTGACGGAGCATCGTTAACACCGTCGCCCGTCATGGAGACGACGTGACCGTGAGACTTAAGAGCCTTTACGATTCGCACCTTGTGGCGCGGATCAACTCTCGCAAAAACAGAAACCTCATCAATGCAGGCAGAAAGAGCTTTATCGTCCATCTCATCGAGTTCAGGACCGGAAAGAACGCGCGCATTTTCGTCGCAAATACCTGTTTTAATTCCGATTGCACGAGCAGTTGTCTTGTGGTCACCAGTAATCATAACAACGCGAATTCCTGCGCCCTTGCAAACCGCAATTGAATCGACGGATTCTTTTCTCGGAGGGTCAATCATAGCGACAAGACCTATAAAAACAAGGCCCTGCTCACACGGCTTTTCATCACCACTTCGCATAGCAATTGCGAGAACACGGAGAGCATCGTTTGACATAGCAACCGTTTGCGCGTTGATTTTTTCGCGATCTTCGTCAGTAATAAGACGGATTGCACCGTCATCCCAGATGTGGGAGCAACGAGGAATGATAACATCCTCGGCACCTTTTGTATAAGAAATGGTTGTTCCGCTTACAGAATGCATGGTTGTCATCATTTTGCGGTCGGAATCAAATGAAATTTCATCAACTCGCGGGAAAGTATCGTTTAAATTATCGGCAGTAACAGAGAATTTTGCAGCAAAATCAAGGAGCGCAAGCTCTGTCGGATCACCCGTGCGATTACCGCCTGAAATTGAGGCATCGTTGCAAAGGCACATTCCGTGAAGAAGCGGCATAGCAGAGGTTGCATCAAAATCAGCTTCGGATAATGATTTTCCGTCAAAATATGTCGTTACAACCGTCATTTTATTCTGAGTGAGCGTTCCTGTTTTATCCGAGCAGATAACGCTTACAGAGCCAAGCGTTTCAACCGCAGGTAAATGGCGGACAATTGCATTTCTGCGCACCATTCGGGTAACGCCCATAGCTAAAACTATCGTAACAACCGCGGTAAGACCCTCGGGAACAACCGCGACCGCGAGAGAAATTGCAGTGAGAAGAAGTTCTGCAAAATCGCGCCCTTGCAGAAGACCTACAAGGAATATAAAAACACACGCAAAAATAGCTGCAATACCTAAAATTTTAGAAAGACCTGCAAGCTTTTTCTGAAGAGGAGTTTTCTCACTTCCCTGCTCGTTTAAAAGCTCGGCAATTCTTCCGACCTCAGTTGACATACCGGTAGCGACGACGATTCCTTCGCCGCGCCCGCCTGTGACAACGGTTCCCTGGAACGCCATATTTTCGCGATCGCCTATCGGAATATCGCCATCGGCAATAAATGCGTGATTTTTTGTAACCGGGACAGATTCTCCTGTAAGTGCGGATTCATTAACCGCTAAATTTGCGGTAAATGAAAGCCTTAAGTCGGCAGGGACGACGCGCCCTGCATCTAAAACGACAATGTCACCAACGACTAAGTCGTCGGCTGAAACTTCTTTTAAAACACCGTCACGACGAACTAAAGCATAAGTAACAGTGAGCTTTCTGAGAGCGTCAAGCGCTTTTTCGGCGCGTTTTTCCTGAACGACACCGATAACCGCGTTGATTATAACGATAGCAAGGATAACAACCGAGTTTTCCCATTCTTTAACCAAAGCGGAAAGAGCCGCTGCGGCAAAGAGAATATAAATCATAGGCTCGTTTAACTGCTTTAGTACAAGTGAAAAAAACGAGTTCTTTTTATTTTCCGACAAAGCATTGCTTCCGCCTGCGCTTAAGCGTTCGCTTGCTTCTTTTGAGGATAATCCCTTTTTTATGTCAACGTCTATTCTTTGAGCTGTTTCAGCTGCGCTGAGTTTGGCGTACATACAAACTCCTCCCAGTATAATTAATCTATTATATTATATCCTTTAAACCGAATTACTGTCAAGAAAAGGTTGACTTTTTTGAAAATTGGAATATAATAATTATTACAAATATTATAATGGCAATGAAAGGGACGTAAAAAAGCAGGCGTTTTTTTCAGAGAGAGAAAACCGTTTGGCTGTAAGTTTTCTTATAAAACAGCTTTTTTGCCACCGCCCTTTGGCCCCGTATCTGAAGTTTTTAATGTGTAGGGTACGGCGTAAGGCGTGCGTTAAACGCGAAATGAGCGGTACTGATTTTTTTCGGTACAAGCAGGGTGGAACCGTGTATGCCTACACCCCTGGTTTTTACAGGGGAGTGGGCTTGTTTTTATTTACTCCCCAAAATTTGAAAGGAGAAAGAATTATGCCAAAACTAACTCTTAAAGACGGGTCAATACTTGAGGTAGCGGCAAATACAACTTGTATGGAAGTTGCTTTGCAGATTAGCGAAGGTCTTGCCCGCGTAGCACTCGTTGCTAAATTAAATGACGAGGTTGTTGACCTCTCAACTCCGATAGTAGAGGATGCAACGCTTGAGCTTTGCACCTTCGATTCCGACGAAGGTCGTCACGCATTCCGTCATACCGCGTCCCACGTTCTTGCACAGGCTGTAAAGCGCCTTTACCCTGAGGCGAAGCTCGCAATCGGACCGGCAATTGAGAACGGATTTTATTATGACTTTGACGCAGCTCCGTTTACCGCTGAGGATTTAAAGAAAATCGAGGCGGAAATGAAGAAAATCGTTAAGGAAAACATTAAGCTTGAGCGCTTTACTCTCCCGCGTGATGAAGCTATTGCCTTTATGAAAGAAAAAGACGAGCCGTATAAGGTTGAGCTTATCGAGGATCTCCCTGAGGGCGAGACAATTTCGTTCTACAAGCAGGGCGATTTTACCGACCTTTGTGCAGGTGCACATGTGCCGACCACCGGTAAAATCAAGGCTTTTGCGCTCACCTCTTGTACAGGTGCTTACTGGCGAGGCGATTCAAGCAAGAAGATGCTTCAGAGAATTTACGGTACCGCGTTTACCAAGAAAGCGGATATGGAAGAATATCTCGCAGCAGTTGAAGAAGCAAAAAAGCGCGACCATAACAAAATCGGCCGCGAGCTTGAGTTCTTTACAACAAGTGATGTTATCGGTCAGGGTCTCCCGATTCTTCTTCCGAAGGGTGCGCGCGTAATCCAGCTCCTCCAGCGATTCGTTGAGGATACCGAGCAGCAGCGTGGCTATTTACTCACAAAGACTCCGCTTATGGCAAAGCGCGATTTATATAAGATTTCAGGCCACTGGGATCACTACCGTGACGGTATGTTTATTATGGGTGATCCGGACGATGAGGAGAAGGAATGCTTCGCGCTCCGTCCGATGACCTGTCCGTTCCAGTATCAGGTATTTTTAAACCGTATGCGTTCATACCGCGACCTTCCGATGCGACTCGGTGAGACCTCTACCCTTTTCCGTAACGAGGATTCGGGCGAGATGCACGGTCTTATCCGTGTGCGCCAGTTTACAATTTCCGAGGGCCACCTTGTTTTGCGTCCCGATCAGCTTGAGGAAGAGTTCCGCGGATGCTTCGAGCTTGCTAAATATATGCTCGAAACCTTAGGTCTTGAGGAAGATTGCTCATACCGCTTCTCACAGTGGGATCCGAACAATACTGCGAAATACGAAGGAACTACCGAGCAGTGGGAAGAAGCTCAGGGTGTTATGAAGAAAATCCTTGATAACCTCGGAATTGATTACGAAATCGGTATCGATGAGGCTGCGTTCTACGGTCCGAAGCTCGATATTCAGATCAAGAACGTTCACGGTAAAGAGGATACGCTTATTACAATTCAGATCGATATGCTCCTTGCTAAGAAATTCGGCATGGAATATGTTGATTCTGACGGCAACAAAGCGCTTCCGTACATCATTCACCGCACATCAATCGGTTGCTACGAGCGCACTTTAGCTCTTCTTATCGAGAAGTATGCAGGCGCGCTTCCGACATGGATGATGCCGACTCAGGTAAAGGTTTTACCGATTACCAGCCGTCAGCACGAGTATGCTGAGGAGATTACAAGAAAGCTTAATGCTCTCGGAATCCGCACAGAGTGCGACTGCCGCAGTGAAAAGGTCGGCTACAAAATCCGCGAAGCACAGATGGAAAAAATTCCGTTTATGCTCATCCTCGGTGATAAGGAAATGGAAGAGGGTCTTGTTGCTGTCCGCTCACGCAAGGACGGCGCTGACCTCGGTACAATGAAGCTTGAGGAATTTGCGGCAATGATTTTAGAGTTGGTTGCAACACATTCAAGAGATTAATTTATATAGGTCTGTCGTTT
>JAZPZP010000141.1:0-4584 GCA_045544695.1 Eubacteriales bacterium
ACTCCCTCAGGTTTACCCTTATTCGGGTCATCAGGCTTAGGATTGGTAACAACCTTACCGTCCGGGAAGAAGAAACGGCGTATAAAAGTAATGCCCTCCACCTTTCCTGTTTTAGCGCCAAAAAGTGCCGAAACTTTGGAATTATAAGCGGTAATGCCTGCCTTTATCGCCTGAGAGATTAACATTTCGATATACTCAGCATCGCGCACTACCTCAAATCCCTGCCAGGTTGGACCGCCCGTGTGGGTGTGAGACGCGTGAACGATGATGTTTTCTGTTAAAACACCTGTCTTTTCGCTGATACCGGCTCTGATTGCGTCTGTATCCTCGGGGTTTAAGTTAATCGTATCGCAGGTGATGATAATTACAGTATTATCACTCTCTAAGCAGAGCGCCTTAGCGTATAATTCATCGAGTACGCCGTCAATTATTCTCGGCTCGAAGTAGCCGGGAATCGCCATACCCATTTTCGGCGTGATATTTTCTTTCGCAAAACCGCATTTTAACATAATTTTTTCCTCCTAAATAACCTTTTTTGTCATCCATTTATTACTTCTAAATCGCGTAATATTTAAAATAACGCGTGCAACCCAGTCGGTCGCCATCGCAATCCATACCGCCATAAGACCCATATCAAACGCGTACGCGAGCACATACGCGAGCGCAACTCTGAAAATGAACATAAGCGATACGGATGATACGAGCGCAAATTTTGTATCACCTGCCGCTCTAAACGCCGCAAGCGGAAGAAATGCCCACGAATAAACCGAGCAAACTGCAAAAACCGATGCAACACCCGTATAATAAGCGCATTGCTTGAGCGCTTCCGCCTCAAAATCAAACATTAAAACGAGATAATTTCGGAGCAAGAATATGATTCCGAACATAACTATAACTAAAATATAGCTGAAATTTATGATGTTTTTGGTATATCTTCTCGCCTGCTCACGCTCGCCTGCGCCCATACACTGCCCGACGACGGTGAGCAGCACGGTTCCGAACGCGCCGATAATAACCCAGCCGATGTTATTTAGCGTATAAGCTACCGAATATGCAGCGTTTGCAATCGTTCCAAACGAGGCGATAAGGCTCGCAACCAAAATCTTTCCCAGCTGGAAAAGGCCGTTTTCAATTCCGTTCGGAACTCCAATTTTAAGTATGCGCTTTAACATTGCAAAATCGAGCTTGAGTTTTAGTAAATTCTCAAAATGCACGGGCAGACGCGGATTTTTAAGAACGCTGATACCTGCAACCGCGAAAACAACACGGCTGAAGGATGTTGCAATCGCAGCACCTGCAACACCCATTTTAAATCCGTAAATTAGTATCGCGTTACCGACGACGTTTGTTAAATTTGCAAAAACCGAAATAACGAGCGCAACGTTACTCTTTGCCTGCGCGCGAAGAAGCGCCATACAGGAAGCTCCGACCGCAAAGAACGGATAGCTTAAAATCGTCCAGAAAAAGTAGGTTTTGCAGTTTTCAAAAACGTCGCTCGCAAGGTTCGGATAAACTAAGGTTATCACCTGCGGAATGAGAAACAGCAGAATCGCCGCAATGATGCTCGCGCAGATTGTTGAGCCGTAGAGGAGCTGATTTGCGCTTTTCTTGGCGTTATTAATATCCTGCGCGCCGATGTACTGCGAGCAGACAACGACACCGCCCGTGGCAATCGCGTTGAATATCATAATGAACATAATATTAAGCGAGTCGACATTGGAAACCGCGGCAACCGCCGCCTCTCCCGCCGAAGACACCATAACCGTGTCAACGATACCTGCAGCGATCGCAAGCAGCGCGTCTAAAACTATAGGGATGCTGAGCGCAATGAGCGCCCGTTTAGTAAATATCGGTTTTGATTGCATAAGTTATTGCTCCTTTGCGTATATCGTAGGATCTCCAAATTTATTTTTGTTCAATGTACTCGCGAAGCTTTTTATCGGCATGCTTCCAAAAATTAAAAATTGAAACAAACTTGCCCCAATATAAGCACAGCGTATTTTTAAGGCCGATCTTTTCTCTGTGCATATTAAACCAGTTAAACCACTTGTAATTTCGGGTTTTCGGTATAACAAAGGTTTTCGCAACAATAAAGTTATCAGTAAACTTTTTTGCCCCCAGCGGCCAGAGAAGGTTGTAGTCTTTTTTACTCACTTCCCTGAAAATTTCGGGCGGTGCTGAGGTTTTAACCGTCTGATCTTCTCTATTTACCTTTGTCGCGAGATAGTCCCACGAAAAGCTATCCTTTTCAAAGCTTAAACTCAGTAAAATTCCATATTCGCTATACTTTTGTTTTCTCTGATAGTCAGTATCAAAAACAAAATTGCCGAGCGAATAAAAAATAATTTTATCCCCTACTTTTTCGTAATTCTGAACTACGTGCGGATGATGCCCGACAACAATATCAGCGCCGAATTTCAAAAATTTCTTATATAACTTACGCATATACGGCATGGGCAAATTGGAAAATTCATCTCCGCCGTGCGCAATAATTACGCACCATTTGTTCTTGCTCTTAATTTCCGCGATAATTTTCTTTATTCGCGCTAATTCATCAAAGAGAACACATCCGGGTGCAGTTTTAGTTGCTCTAATAAACTCTGCTCTTTTATAAGTGACTGCAAAAATGCCGATTCCGCCGGCACTATCAAGAGTTATGTAGTTTGACGCTTCATCAATGTTCTTACCGGCACCCACGGTAACTGCTCCGCACTTTTTTGCAGCAGCCATTGTGTCTTCCATTCCGCTCTCACCACAATCTAAAATGTGGTTGTTGGCAAGCGTCCAGATATCAGCCGAAATGCTTTTAAACCACTGCCACGCATCGGGACTGCTCAAGTGGCTTATTTCCATTTTACTTGATATTCCCGACTCGGTAAGCGGCGATTCAACATTTGCGACAACATGGTCAGAATTATTTAAAAATTCTTTAATTTCGCTATCGAGAAAATCTTTATTCCAATGCTCTTTAAAATATTTTGAAAAAGCAATGTCACCTGTAAAAGCTATCGAAGTCATTTGGGTAAATTCTCCTATATACTATAACTCAACTATAATACTTGCAATTCTTTTAGCACTTTCGGGAAGGCTCGACAAAACCGCGTATTCTTCCACAGAATGAGCTCTTTCACCGCCAATTCCTATCGAGTCGATACACGGGATTCCGTAGGATGTAACATTTGACGCATCGGACCCGCCTGCCCGTTCCCCGATTTCGAGCGTAGAGAGCCCGTTTGCGGTAAAAATTTTATTGATATCAGCTAAAAGCTTAATATTTTTCTCATTTAATTCCATAGCAGCTCGCTTGCTTATCTGGCTGACTTCGGTCGTGCAGCCTTCAACACAGTTCATATCTGCCACGGTTTTAACAATTTTCAGCGCTTCCTCGTATTCCTCATTGGTTGCAAAGCGAACATCCACCTTAAATTCACAAGAACCCGGTACCGTGTTCGGTGTCGTTCCACCTACTATCACGCCGCAATTAAATGTAAGACCGGCGTCATTTTTAATTTTTTCAAGCTCAAGAATTTTAGATGCTGCTTCTGCAATGGCATTTGCGCCCTCTCTCGCGCAGTACGAGGAGTGCGCCTCTATTCCTTTTATCTTAAATAAAAATCTCGCAATTCCCTTGCGCTTAAGGCACGCCTTACCTTCAAAATATCCTTCGTGCCCCTCAAGATTTAAAAATGCAAGCGAATCCTTAGCACTTTCGCAAATATAGTCAATCGTGTCACGGCTGCCGACTTCTTCGTTGGACTGAAGTATCATTTTAACGCATCTGTCCTTATATCCCGCATCGGAAAGCGCCTTCATAGCAAGAAATCCTGCAACAACTCCGCCCTTGCAGTCCATAGCACCGGGGCCGCGCAGCTTATCCCCTTCTCTTTTTGCCGGAGTATTTCCGAAAAGACCAACGGGATGAACGGTATCTAAATGACCGGAAAGTGTTATAACACCGCCGGGCGCATCTGCATTCATAGTAACAGTAACAACATCGCCGAAATCGGAAAATTTTTGAGATTCAACTTCCCAGCCGTTTTTCTTTGAAAGCTCGGTGAAATATTTACTGACTTCATTAACTCTTTCCTTTTCAAGCGACGGGCTTTCAATATTTACAACATCTTCCAGAATATTAATATATTCCTCGGTTAACTTATCAATATTTTCAAATACTTTTTGCATATTATGCCTCACATTCCTGCACTATCAATTCACGCTTTACAAAGACTGCACAGTTCAGATGCAAACCTTTTGGTGTCAAGTTCATGTCATGTTATAACTAAAAACACATGAACAAACTGGGATTTATCAATCAGTCATCTTCATGCTCTGCAAGTATTTTATTGAGCTCACGCACAAAATCATGGTATCCTTTGGGAAAATTTTCAGAGCCATCGGCATGTATTTCCTGTCCGTCATTTACGGTAGCCCTGAAGTCAAACATTATCCCGTCCTTTACATTTTTCGGGTGCTTGCCGTGAAATCCGTCCCAGCAGATTACACCGCAGGTATTCATAAGTTCAATAAAATCTGTAATGTCACAAACAGCGCTTGTCTCAAGTTCAAGCATATCTGCTCCATTTG
>JAZPZP010000142.1:0-5937 GCA_045544695.1 Eubacteriales bacterium
ATGGCTACGATCCGACTTCGGCGATATTTTTAATAAAAACCGAAACCGCGTCCCCCTCGCGCAAGTCGGATCGATACTCGGCAAGACCTGATAAATTCGGCGCAAGCTCAACGAAAATTCCGTATTCCTCGATACCGCGCACCCTTCCTCTGACCGTCTGCCCCACCTCGAATTTTTCCGCATTCTCAAGCCACGTGCCGAGCAGCTCACGATGAGTCAGCGATACGCGCATTTTTTCGAGGTCAATTTCCTTGACCGCCGCTAAAATTTTCATCCCGATTTTAAATCTGTCCCTCGGGTGCGAAATCCGTGAGACCGAGATGTTCTCAATTCCGATTAGCGACACGACACCGCAGCCGATGTCAACAAATGCGCCAAACGGCTCAAGATGCGTAACCGTTGCAGGGATGATGTCGCCAACCGATAAGTCAGAGAGCAAATGCTCGCGCGCCGCAATCTGTGCCGCTTTTCTCGAGAGCAACAGCTCTCCCTCGTCGTTTATATCGATTATTTTAACCGCAATCGGCTTTCCGACGCGCGAAATAACCGCGATTTCGCGCACCAATCCCTCATCAATTCCGATAGCCGCCTCGTCGTGCGGAACGACCCCCGTAAAGCTACCCAGCTTTACAATTAAATTGTGCGCCGCGTCGCATAAAATCACCTTTCCCTCAACGATTTCGCCATCATTCATTGCTGTATGTAGCGCCGAAAGGCTCGAAACCGTGCGCTTATTCCCTTCTGTATCGATAAGCGAGCCTTCGGGTAAGAACTTTTGCATAATCACTTCTTCCTCCTTGCTTTTTTTACCAATATATGCAGAGGGAGGCAATATCTTTCCGAAAAAATAAGGTACAGGCTTTTCCTTGACAGAGCTTAAACTTCTTTTTATAATAGTTACGAGGTGATTTACGGTGAAAACAATAGCACCAAGCGAACTTAATGAAAATATTTTTAAACTTATCGGCTCTGATTGGATGCTCGTTACATCGGGCAATATGGAGAAATACAATACAATGACCGCGTCCTGGGGCGGCGTCGGTGTTTTGTGGAACAAAAATGTATGTAATGTTTACATCCGCCCGTCTCGCTACACTTATGAATTTATCGAAAACTCGGGAAGGTTAACGCTTTCCTTCTTCGGTGAAGATTACCGTGACGCACTAAAATTCTGCGGAAGCCACAGCGGTCGCGACTGCGATAAGGCAAAAGAATGTAACTTAACTCCAATTAAGGTTTCTGACAGCATTGCGTTTTCTGAGGCAAAGCTCATTATCAAGTGCAAGGTATTATACAAGCAGGATATGACGGAAGCTAATTTTATCGACAAAGCTTTACTTTCAAACTATAAAGATGGCGACTTCCACAGAATTTACACCTGCGAAATCGAAGAAATTTTGGTTAAATAGTATTTATTCTCCTTTATCTGCAAACACTATTAAAAAAGATAAAGGAGAATTTTTTATGTCAAACCCAAATGAAGTAAATGTAACAACGCGCGACAAGGTGATGCGTGCCTGGCAGGATTCAATGATGTTAGTGCGCGATTTTGAAACGTATGCGCACGAAATTTCCGACGACAAGTTAGCGTCAAAGGTGTTTTCAACCTTCGCAGTTGAAGAAGGTCTGCACGCGGCAAAATTCCGCGAACTGCTCTTAAAATATCAAGAGAAATAGTAACAATATAATTGAGGCACACTCCGCAAAGGATGTGTGCCTCTTTGGTATTTTTTCAATTTTTCTTATGCTTATAGTTTTTGTAGCAAAAGTCAAAAACTTCTTTTTTAACAGTGCCGAAGGATTTATCTTTGTGGTAGATAAGGTAAGAGTTTCGCGTAAATTCGTAATCTAAAACGGTTATTTTGCGAAGTTTGCCGTTATTTAGTTGACGAGTGAGCATCGCCTCGGGCATAATGGTAACACCCAAATTTTGCGCGGCAGCAGAGATTAGCGCTTGGTTACTTATAGATTCCATAACAGGAGTTACAACTATATTTTCAAGAGCAAAAATTTGGTCTAAAAACTCGCGCGATACACTTTCGTCTTCGCGAAGCAGCAGGTCGTATTCGCAAAGCTTTTTTAGCGTTACGGTATCCGGCATATCATATTTTTTGCCGCATACCGCAATTAAAGTGTTGCAGTCAACAAGTCGTGATTTTATGTTTTGGTCGGATGGCTTGCCTTGAATAAAAGCAAAGTCAAGCGTGCCGTTTAAAATTTTATTTTCTATTATCGAGGTTTGGTTAATAGAAATCTGAAAATCTATATCGGGAAAGCTTTCTTTAAGATTTCGCAAAAGAATTGGCAATTTCTGCTTACCTATCGTAAGGGATGATCCTATTTTCAGAAGCGGCTTTTTTGAAGAATTAAGCGCTTGCTCCTCAAATTCATTAAAAGCCGAAATAACTTCTTGCGCTTTTATGAGCAGACTTTTGCCTTCGTCGGTTAAAAACAGGCGTTTATTTATACGCTCAAACAATTTCACATTGTAATTTTTCTCAATTTCGGCAATAGTATTACTGACGGCAGGCTGTGCAATAAAAAGCTCTTCGGCGGCCTTTGTCATACTGCTGTGCTTACAAACACATATAAAAATCTTAAGATGCCGTATAGTCATAGTAAACTCCCTTGCAATAATTATCATAACCAAAATTATATGAATTTTATAATATTATACTATTTTACTTATCGAAAGTCAATTGCTATAATTAACCATGTAAAAAAAGAAAAGGAGAAAAAATATGGTATCTTCAGGAGAAATTATGCAGTTGGTCGAAAGTCTTATCTGGCTACTTGCAGGTGTCGGTGTATTCATAGTTGGTATGAATTTTATGGGCGACGCCTTGGAAAAGAGTGCAGGTTCGGGAATGAAACGCTTGCTTGAAAAAATCAGCAACAATCGTTTTTCCGGTGTAGGAATCGGCGCGGGTGTAACGGCAATCATTCAAAGTTCATCGGCAACATCGGTAATGGTTATCGGCCTTGTTAACGCAGGTGTTATGACACTTATGCAGGCAACCCCGATTATTATGGGCGCAAATATCGGTACAACCATTACGGGTATATTGGTAGCTTTAAAAAATGATTATTTCAATATGGCAATGTACCTGCTTGCTTTCGCGGGCGTCATGATGGGCTTTTCCAAAAAGGAAAAAATGAAAATTGCAGGCAGCCTATGTTGTGGTTTGGGACTTATTTTTGTAGGTCTTGAAGTAATGAGCAGCGAGCAGGCCTTCGGTAATCCGCTCGTTGAAAATATGTTTACGGCTATTTTCCAAAGAATAGATTTCCCGATACTTTTAATTCTTGTTGGCGCTATTTTTCCCGCCCTTATTCAAAGCTCATCCGCTGCTACGGGTGTTGTAATCACAATGGTGGGCGCGGGTGTCTTGCCGCTTGATATGGCGCTGTTTATCGTACTTGGTGCAAATATCGGTACGTGTGTAACCGCCCTGCTCGCATCGGTTGGTGCCAATGCTAATTCAAAGCGTGTGGCTCTTATCCACTTTACCTTTAACACAATCGGAACCGTTATCTTTGCCGCAATAATCTGGATATTCAAAGAACCAATGGTAAAGCTTTTGCTTTCACTCTTCCCGGGTGATGACCAAATGTCACTTCAGATGCGAGTGTCCGCATTCCATGTTATATTCAATGTTACTACCACCTGTGTTTTGCTTCCGTTTGTAAAGCAGTTAGTTAAATATTCCTGCACAGTTATTAAAGATAAAAAGGAAGTTGAAGAAGGGCTTTCCCTTAAATATGTTGACAACAGACTGTTAACAACACCGCCTGTTGCACTTATGCAGGTTAAGAAAGAAATTGAGTATATGTTCTCACTTGTAGAGGAAAACACAAAACTTTCTTTTGCCGCTATTGATAATGGCTCTGTAGAGCAAAGCGAAACCATTCAAAACAATGAACAGGTTATCGACTACACAAATCGCGCCTTAACCCAATTTTTAATTAAGCTGTCGACAAATGTGGAGGAAAGCGATGAAAAAACAATAGGCACATATTTCCATGTTCTCAACGACCTTGAGCGTATAGGTGATAACGCTGAGAATTTCCACGAAATTGGTGTAGAAATGCTTAATAAGGATATGAAGTTTTCCGATAGGGCGCATAACGGTATTAGCGAAATGCGCGAAAGCATTATGCAAATGTTTTATATATCTAAAGATGCTTTTGTAAACTTAAACAAAGAAGAATTACCTGAGCTTGCTGTTTTGGAAGAAACAGTTGACAATAAGAAAAAAGCATTTATAGCAAGCCACTTTGCGCGTCTTGCAGAAGGTAATTGCAGCGCTGATGTAAGTCCTTATTATTCATCAATAATATCGGGACTTGAGCGTGTTGGCGACCATCTTGTAAATGTTGGTTTCAGTATCGTGAATCCTACCGGTTCTCAGAACGCTGATGCATAACGGTTAGCCGCAAATATAATAATTGAGGCACACTTCCTTGGTAAGTGTGCCTCTTTGAAATTCTTTTTTTACTTGTCGCCGACTTTCTTCTTATGGTCAATTCTGTGCCAGCCGCCGAGCATCTCGGGATCGCCCGGATCGTCAGCTAAAAGCTCTTTATAATTTTCGCAAACCTTCTTGAATGCGTTAGCGTACTGCATAACTACATCGTGATCATACCCTCTGAACATCGGGAGTGAGAATGATTTTCTCGCAATACCCGTTGCAACGACGAGGTCGTTATCCATCTCGCGAACATCCTTATTTGAATTTGCAATACGAGTCGGCTTACCGTCACCAAAAACGTCTGCAATTTTAAAGAGGTTATGAGTGTGAAGTGCTCTGTTACAGCCCGGATTTGCGCCGTCTTCAACACCCTCAGCCTTTACCGCCTCGCAGAAGCGAGTGAGAGAAAGACCACCGAGTTCCTCGGACTTGTATGTAGCGACAGGAGCATACCAGCCTGCCATAGTTGTTCCCTCTTCATAATTCGGGCGATGAACTGAAATACCCGGAAGTGTATCAAGCACATCGCAAAGCTCGTTCATAGCCTTGTTGATAGCTGCACAACGCTCATCGTAGTACTTAAGCTGAACTCTACCCATAGCGGAAGAAACCTGATGCATTCTGTGCTTAAATCCGCCGAGCGGAAGACCTGCAAGCGGCTTTAAGTATTCGGTAGTAACGCTGTCCTCGTCTCCGAAACGCTCGTATGAACCGAACGCAACAGCTCTCTCGTAAATCTCAAGATTATCGGTATAGAGCATACCTGCCTCACCGATAGCGAGTGACTTCTCAGACATAAGGGATGCCGCACCGACATCACCAATAGTACCGAGCTTCTTACCTTTGTACATACCGCCCTGAGCGTGAGAAACGTCCTCAATAACCTTAACGTTATGCTTTTTAGCAACCGCCATAATTGCGTCCATATCAGCCGGATTTGAGCAGTAGTGAACGACAACAATAGCCTTAGTTCTATCTGTAATCTTCTTTTCAATTGACTTAGCATCAGCGCAACGTGTTTCCGGATCAATGTCGCAGAAAACGACGGTAGCGCCGAGGTTATAAGCTGCGGTACAGCTTGCCCAGTAAGTGGTAGACGGGCAGATAATCTCATCGCCACGACCTACGCCACAGCCGAACATAGCCGCGTGAAGCGCTGCAGTACCGTTGTTTGTGCCGAGCGCGTACTTACAACCCATCCAGTCGCAGAATTCTTTTTCAAACTGCTTTGTAATGTCGGTACCGCTCATCGCACCGTTTCTTATTACCTCGAGGACAGCATCCTCATCCTCTTTTGTAACGATCGGCCACGCAAAAACGTCAGAGCCGTCGTGCTTACCTGTTTTTTTATAAGTGACAGCCTTCGGGCCGCCGAAAATCGCAAGTTCAGACATATAAAAACCTCCGTTTATATTTTCTAATGTCATATTAGCAAAATATAAATTACTTGTCAACGCAAAAGGCA
>JAZPZP010000143.1:0-4431 GCA_045544695.1 Eubacteriales bacterium
CTCTTCAATTTTATCACAGGAAAGAACGGTTTCAAGCCCGTCACTCTGGCCTGAGTAATATCCCGGAACAGGAGCATAAATCGGCTTGTTTGCCGAAACATTGCCAACCGCAGCCTTTTCCTTTTTTAGTCCTTCAATAACTGATTTAAGCTCACTTCTGTCGCGGTAAACATACTCACGCGAGAGCGTCTTATCTTTAAGATTTTCGATACTTGTGTACATACGATTTGCATCGTTATTCTGATAATATTCAATAAGCTCCTCGCTCATTTTAACGATAGAAGCATCGACAGACTTTAAATCAACAACCTCATTACCCTGGTTTGCAAGCATTTCAAGTCGGGAAATGCGTTCATTAAGTTCTTTGCGCTTATGAACTTTATCGAGCACTTCTTTGTTTGAATATATATACGCAACCACATCGCCTTTAGCCGCGCGCTCGCCCTCCGCAATCTGCATTTCAACTACACCCGAATATGTTCCGTTTATCAGGCGCTCATTACGCACGACAAAACCCTCGGTTGCAATGCTGTTTTCAGCGGTAATATGCACCGCAGTAACCGTTTTAACCGGATTATACATTGCGTTCCAAGCCATACCGACTATGTATACGATGACGAAAATCGCAAAAAGAGCATATATAATTTTACCGAAAAAGCGCCCTTGTTTCATAGTAAATTACGCAATCAGCTGTCTTGCGTATCCTCCTTTGTATCATTTAGCTGTATCGGCCGCGCAGGAATTATCGTAGAAATTGCGTGTTTATAAATTATCTGCTGACGACCGTCGGTATCAAGTACCACAATAAAACAATCGTAACCGCGGACAACCCCTTTAAGCTGGAATCCGTTTGTCAAAAACACGGTAACCGCCATATGCTCACTGCGAGCTTTGGAAAGTAGTATGTCCTGTAAATTGTTTGTTTTTTGCATAGTAATCGCTTCCTTTTAATTTATTTTTAGATTACTATACACCATCGTTTCTGACGAAATCACACGAAGCTTGTAATACCTCATCAAAATCATTAATATTATCAAGATAAAACCATTTAATTCTCGCATCACGACGAAACCAGGTAAGCTGACGCTTTGCTAAGTTTCGCGTTGCCTGCTTTAAGCATTCGATTGACGCTTTCATTTCTTCGTCGCTCTCGGCTGAAAAAAGTTCTTTATATCCAATCGCCTGCATAGAGGTGGCACTCTTCGGCACACCCATTTCCTTAAGCATTGCAATTTCGTCCATAAGACCGTTTTTTATCATTTCATCAACGCGATTTTCAATTCTGTCGTATAAAATACCGCGGTCTTTGCAGGTAAGTCCAATTATTTTAGCGTCATACCTCGGTGGCGCCAATTTGCTTTTTTCATTGTGTACCGCTATCGTCTCACCCGTAAGGTGATAAATTTCAAGTGCGCGGCAAACGCGCTTTACATCATTTATATGAAGTCTCTCCGCACTTTCGGGATCAACTTCCTTCAACATATTAAAAAGCTCAAAAGGTGTCTTTTTCATAAGTTCTGCGCGGTAAGTTTCATCGTATTCAGCAAACCCGCCACCGCGAAGAAGCGCATCTATATAAAGCCCTGTACCTCCGACTACAATCGGATATTTTCCTCTACCTGCAATATCGGAAATCGCCTTATCTGCATCCTCGACAAATCGCGACACCGAATAAGACTCAAACGGAGAAACGACATCAAATAAATGATGGGCAATTCCCTCTCGCTCTTCAAGCGAAGGCTTTGCAGTTCCGATATCCATACCTTTATATATCTGCATTGAGTCAGCCGAGACAACCTCGCCGCAAAGCTTTTTTGAAAGCTCAATTCCGAGCTTTGTTTTTCCCGATGCGGTCGGACCGACAACGCAAACAATCTTTTGCATAACTTCTCCTAACTTCTGCGGAACATTCTTTCAAGCTGATATTTAGTAAGTGTAACTGCAACAGGTCTGCCATGCGGACAGTAACGGATATCGCCTCGCGACATAACCTCGCGTGCAAGCTTTGTCAGCTCAAGGGGGCTACTCTTCATTCCCGCCTTAATTGCCGCCTTGCAGGCAATTGAATGGAGAATCTCATCCATTCTCTCCTCAGCACTCATTCTGCGTTTTGACGCAATTGCGCTGACAACTTCGGAAACCGTTGCCGCGACATCGGCTTCGTCAATTCCGTCAGGCACCTGCCTTACCGCAACCTTAGCGTGACCTGCTCTGTCAATTTCAAAACCGAGCTTTGTTATAAGCTCTTTATTTTCGTCTAAAAGTTCAATTTCCTCCTCGGGAAGATCTACATAAACCGAAGATATAAGAAGCTGAGCCTGAGCCGTTCTATCCTCGCGCTTTAGCTTTTCAAACAAAATTCTCTCATGCGCCGCGTGTTTGTCAATTAAAACAACATCCTCGCCGCACTCTAAAATTATATAGGTATTGAGTACTTCGCCGATAAATTTAAATTCATCGACCTTTTCCTCTGCTTTAACCTCTTCTTTTTTTGCACTCGGTGACGCCTCAGGTGAAAAGAAAGACATCACCGGTGCTTTTTCGTGAACCACCGACGGAATTTCATACGATACCGTCTCCTGCTTTACAGGAGCTTCAACCTTACGCTCGGTAAAGGTTGGCTTAAATGTAAAGCTCGGTGCTTTTTTAATAGGCTCTGCTTTAATTTCCTCCTGTTTATATTCCATTGGCTTACTTTCCTTAAACGGAAGTGGCTCTTTTTTTACAGGTAACGGTGCTTCATTAAGCGAGTTATCCTCACTTAAAGCGCTCTTAACCGAATAATAAACCGCGTCAAAAACATCCTTCTCACGCGCAAATTTAACCTCGGTCTTTGTCGGATGAACATTAACATCGCACAATTCAAGAGGAAGGGATATTTTAAGCACACAGCTCGGATATCTGCCCTTCATAATTAAGTTGTCATAAGCCTGCTCGAGTGCCGCCATAAGCATTTTGGACTTGACATATCTGCCGTTTACATAGAAATACTGAAGTGCACGATTTCCGCGCGCAGCAATCGGCTTTGTAACAAAGCCTTTTACCGAAACAGCCTCACGGCTTCCCTCGGTATAGAGCATTGAATTTGCTATATCTCTACCGAGAACGCTGTAAACGCAGGATTGCTCTTTGCCGTCGCCCGGTGTGTGAAGCGTGGTTTTACCCTCACGAATTAACTGGAACGAAATATTCGGATGCGAGAGCGCAATAGCTGTCACGATACTTTCAACCGCTGCTCCTTCGCTCGCGTCCTTTTTAAGGAATTTCATACGCGCGGGCGTGTTATAGAAAAGCTCACGCACGATTATCGTAGTTCCCTTAGGGCAACCTGCGTCCTCAACGGAAATAACCTTACCACCCTCCTGATAGAGACGTGTTCCTATTTTATCATTGTTGCGTCGCGTTTTGATTTCAAGCTTTGACACAGCGGTAATTGCAGCGAGCGCCTCACCTCGGAAACCGAGAGTTCCGATTGATGCAAGGTCCTCTTCGTCGCGTATCTTACTCGTAGAATGACGCAAAATTGCAGTCGGAACATCCTCGCGCGCAATGCCTATACCATCGTCAGTTACACGAAGGTATGCAATTCCGCCCGAGCGAATTTCGACGGTTATAAACGTAGCGCCTGCGTCAATCGCATTCTCTACAAGCTCCTTTGCAACGGAGGCGGGGCGTTCAACCACCTCACCAGCCGCTATCAAATCGGCGACATGCTGTGATAAAACCTGAATAATCGACATTTACTGCTCCTCCAGCTTTGAAATCTCCGAAATAAAATCAAATAAAAGTCTCTGCGCATCAAGCGGTGTTAATCTGTTGATATCAATTGATGCTACTCGTGATAAAAGCTCACTTACGCGCGGATCTGTTACATATTCAACGCGCGATTCCGACACAGGCGGAATTAAATCAGCCTTTTCGATTGTCTGCAAAATCTCCTTAGCGCGTAAAATAACACCCTCGGGAAGACCCGCAAGGCGAGAAACCTCGATACCATAACTATCGTCCGCTCCACCGCGCTCAATCTTGCGAAGGAAGGTTATATCAAAACCGTCCTTCTTAACCGAAATATTATAGTTTTTAACACCCGGAAGCAATCCCTCAAGCTCGGTAAGCTCGTGGTAATGCGTTGCAAAAAGCGTTTTTGCACCGATTCTTCCGCTGTCTGAAATATATTCAATTACCGCGCGGGCAATCGACATACCGTCAAATGTTGAAGTACCGCGACCGATTTCGTCTAAAATCAAGAGACTTTTTCTCGTTGCATTCTTGATAATATCCGCAACCTCGCTCATCTCTACCATAAAGGTTGACTTGCCCGATGCTAAATCATCAGATGCGCCAATACGCGTAAAAATCTTATCAACAACGCCGATTCGTGCGCTTTCTGCCGGAACGAATGAACCCATCTGCGCCATAATTGTAATGAGC
>JAZPZP010000144.1:0-16381 GCA_045544695.1 Eubacteriales bacterium
AAGGTGTGATATTATGAAAATCTCGGATATCTTAAATAAAAACAAGGTTACCGTTTCGTTTGAGGCGTTTCCACCAAAGCAGGAGAGCGCGTTTGACAGTGTTATTTCTGCGGTTGATAAAATGTGTGCCCTCTCCCCCGATTTTATGAGTGTTACTTACGGTGCGGGCGGAGGAACGAGTAAAAATACGGTTAAAATCGCCGAGCATGTCCAAAATAGTCTCGGCGTGTGTGCGCTTGCTCATTTAACCTGTGTTTCGTCAACCAAGGAGAAGGTAAAATCGGTTTTAGACGAGCTTCGCGCAAACAAAATTGAAAATGTTCTTGCGCTTCGCGGCGATATTCCGGGCGATGCGTCCTTCCCTCTCCCGAATCAGTACAAATATGCCTATGAGCTTGTTGAAGAAATAAAAGCAAGCGGTGATTTTTGTATAGGTGCTGCGTGCTACCCGGAGGGACATACCGAATGTGCACATAAGGAAGAAGACATTGAGCATTTAAAACACAAGGTTGAGTGCGGCGTTGACTTTTTAACTACACAGATGTTTTTTGACAACAATGTTTTATATAATTTCTTATATCGTATTCGTGAGAAAGGCATTACCGTTCCTGTAATCGCAGGAATTATGCCGGTTACAAACGGAAAACAGATAGCGCGCTCATGCCAGCTTTCGGGAACATATTTACCTACGCGCTTTAAGGCGATTGTTGACAAATTCGGTGATGACCCGAAGGCAATGAGTCAGGCTGGTATTGCTTATGCGACCGAGCAGATTATAGATTTGATTGCAAATGGTATAAAACACATACATATATACTCTATGAATAAACCTGAGATAGCTGAAGCGATTATGTCAAATCTGTCATACATCATCGGCGAGGGCAGAAGGTGAAGCTAAACAGGCGCGAGGTTTTGCGCTATTTAGGATATAAGGGGAATAAACCTACGGAAGAGATTTCCCTTGCGATTGACAGGATGGAAAAAGAGCTTCTCTCGGTTGCAACCCCGCGAACAATAGCGCTTGAAATAGGAACATCTGAGCTTTTATGGAGTGGAGATACGATTTCAAAGGCGACAAAAGGTTGCAAAAGCGTGATTCTTTTCGCGGCAACACTCGGAAGCGGTGTCGACCGTCTGATGTCGAGGTTTGAGAGCATTAATATGGGAGATGCGGTAATTCTTCAGGCTCTTGCGGCAACGCTTATTGAAGAGGTTTGCGATGAACTGCAGGGAAAGTATAATTCGCGCCCGAGAATCAGCCCGGGTTATGGAGATTTTCCGCTTTCCGCGCAAAAAGAAATTTTAAAAATACTCGATGCACCGAAAAAAATAGGTCTTTCGGCGACCGATTCGCTTATGCTTGTGCCGACTAAGTCGGTGACGGCAATTTTCGGGCTTAAGGAGGATTAATCGTGATAAATTGGGGAGAAAAAATAATATTTTTCGACGGTGGCCTTGGCAGTCAGCTGATTAAGCGAGGAATGAAGCCGGGCGAAATACCCGAGGAATGGAATATAGAGCATCCCGAAGTACTTCTTGACATACACAAGAGTTATTTTGAAGCGGGTGCGGATATTATAATGGCAAATACCTTCGGCGCAAACAGAATTAAGCTCGAGGGGTCAAAATATTCGGTTAAAGAAGTAATTGAAGCGGCGATTAAGAACGCTAAAAAAGCCGGAAAAGGCCTTGTTGCGCTCGATATCGGTCCGACGGGAAAGCTTCTCTCCCCTCTTGGAGATTTGGATTTTGAAGATGCTGTTTCCGTTTTTGCAGAAATGGTTAAAATCGGCGTAGAAGCTGGCGCTGACGCAGTTTGCATCGAAACGATGAGCGATACTTATGAACTTAAAGCAGCTGTCCTTGCCGCGCGCGAAAACTGCGACTTACCTGTTTTTGCAACGGTAGTTTTTGATGAAAAAGGCAAGCTTTTAACAGGCGCTGATGTGCCGTCGGTTGTTGCGCTGCTTGAAGGTCTCGGAGTTGATGCACTCGGCGTAAACTGCGGTCTCGGCCCGATTCAGATGAAAGAAATTGTTCGCGAAATACTTAAGGTTTCGAGTATTCCGGTAATCGTTAATCCGAATGCAGGTCTCCCACGTGAGGAGAACGGCAAAACCGTTTATGATATTGATGCAGATACCTTTGCAAAAACTATGTGCGAAATTGCAGAAATGGGCGCTTGGGCGGTCGGTGGCTGCTGCGGCACAACACCTGAACACATTGCGAAAACCGCGTCTCTTTGCAAAGATATTACTCCGAAACCGATTGAGCAGAAGAAAAGATGCGTCGTTTCTTCGTATTCCAAGTCGGTAGTTATTGGAAATAAGCCAATTATTGTCGGTGAGCGAATCAACCCAACGGGCAAAAAACGCTTTAAAGAGGCGCTTAAAAATGATGATATTGATTATATTTTAAACGAAGGCATTACCCAGCAGCAGAATGGCGCACATATTCTCGATGTAAATGTGGGACTTCCGGAAATTGACGAGGAAAAGTGTTTAGTTCGCGTTATGTCGAAGCTTCAGGAGATCATTGACCTTCCATTACAGCTCGATACTTCGGATGTAAAAGCGCTGGAGAGTGCACTTCGCCGTTATAACGGCAAGGCTATGATAAATTCAGTAAACGGAAAAGAGGAAACTCTCTCTTCCGTACTGCCGCTTGTCAAAAAATACGGCGGTGTCGTAGTTGGTTTAACACTCGATGAAAACGGAATTCCTAACACTGCCGAAGGTCGTTTCGAGGTAGCGAAGAAAATTGTTGACCGCGCAGAAAAATTAGGTATTTCGCGTGAGAATATTATAATTGATGTCCTGTGTATGACGATAAGTACGGATGCAAACGGCGCAAAAACAACGCTTGAGGCTTTAAAGCTCGTCCGCGAGCGACTCGGAGTTACAACAATTTTAGGCGTTTCGAATATTTCCTTCGGACTTCCGAAAAGAGAAGCTATAAATGCAAATTTTTATACTCTTGCTATGCAAAACGGACTCTCGGCAGGAATTATAAACCCAAATAGTGAAGCTATGATGAGTGCATATTACGCATTTTGTGCACTTTATGCGTATGACGAAAATTGCAACGAGTATATCGCGCATTTTTCGGGCGAAGAGATTAAAGAAGTAAAAAAAGAGGAGGAAATGTCTCTTTCAAAGGCGATTGAGCACGGAATGGGTGCAAAAGCTTATTCTGCAGCAGTTAAGCTCCTTGAGACCACTCCCCCACTTGATGTTATAAATTCTGAGCTTGTTCCCGCGCTCGACCGCGTAGGTCAGGGCTTTGAAGCGGGAAAGGTTTTCTTGCCTCAGCTCCTTATGAGTGCTGAGGCAGCAAGTGCTGCTTTTGACGCGGTTAAGGAAAAGATTTTAAAGAGCGGCGAAACACCTGAGAAAAAGGGCGAGATTATCCTCGCAACGGTAAAAGGCGATATTCACGATATCGGCAAGAACATAGTTAAAGTTTTACTTGAAAATTACGGATATGACGTAATTGATTTGGGAAAAGATGTTTCTCCTGAGGAAATTGTTGCGAAAGCCAAAGAAAGAAACATAAAATTTGTCGGCCTTTCGGCACTTATGACCACAACCGTACCTGCAATGGCAGAAACAATCAAGAAAATCAAGGAAAACGGGCTTGATTGCAAAGTTATGGTTGGCGGAGCGGTTTTAAGTCAGGAATACGCAGATGCTATTGAAGCTGACTTCTACGCAAAAGATGCGATGAGTGGTGTGCATTGTGCAGAGGAAGTTTTTTCTAAGTAAAGGCATAAAAATCTTGACAATTTGACTAAAAGAAACTAAAATAAAAGTGTATGTAAATATACATACACCGAGTTGTGGATTTAAGGCGCGGTTGCGCCATAAAGATAGCAATGAAGGTTGCGCCCGGAAAAGTGAGTATTTATCGGGCTTTGGAGCACTGATTTCAAGAATTGAAACGGGGAAATTCCTGTAAGTGATAAAAATTTAAACACAAGGGAAGTAAGATTTTATTATTTGCAAAATTTAATCGAGAATATTTTTTAGGTCGGTGTTCCTTCTTAAAATTTTTTAGGAGGTGCACAATGGCAATTACGTTAACTTGGCTGGAAATTGTAATTGTAATTGCAATTTCGGTAATTGTCGCTATTGTCTTCTTCATCATAGGCAGCCTGCACCGTAAAAAGATTGCGGAAAAGGCGATTGGAAGTGCAGAGGAAGAGGCTAAACGCATTGTTAACGATGCGATTAAAGCGGCAGAAAACAAAAAACGCGAATCATTAATTGAAACAAAAGAAGAAATTCACAAGAACCGCGCAGAATTTGATAAGGAAATGCGCGAGCGCCGTGCTGAAGTTCAGAAGCAGGAGCGTCGTATTACCCAGAAGGAAGAAGCGCTCGACAAGAAGTATGAAACTCTTGAGAAAAAAGAGGCAGCTCTTGCTGAAAAGGTTGCTGCAAACGAAAAGGCTGCAGAAGAGGTTGCTCTCTTAAAGCGCAGTCAGCTTGAAATGCTTGAGAAAATTTCAGGCTATACGATTGAGGAAGCTAAGCGCGACCTCATTTCATCACTTGAATCCGAAGTTAAGCACGAATGTGCTATGCGTATTAAAGAAAACGAAGAGCGCTGCAAGGAAACTTCCGAGCAGAAGGCTCGCGAGCTTTTATCTCTCGCAATTCAGAAGTGTGCGGCAGACCACGTTGCCGAGGCAACCGTTTCTGTTGTTCCGCTTCCGAATGACGAGATGAAGGGTAGAATTATCGGCCGCGAGGGCAGAAATATCAGAACACTTGAAACACTTACCGGTGTTGATCTTATTATCGACGATACTCCGGAGGCAATCACATTATCGAGCTTTGATCCGGTTCGTCGCGAAATTGCAAGACTTTCCCTTGAAAAGCTTATTGTTGACGGAAGAATCCATCCCGCTCGTATCGAAGAGATGGTTGAAAAGGCTCGCCGCGAGGTTGAGCAGACAATTAAGCAGGAGGGTGACCGCGCTACATTTGAAACAGGTGTTCACGGCATCAATCCTGAAATCGTTCGTCTTCTCGGTAAGCTCCGTTACCGTACAAGCTACGGTCAGAATGTTCTTATGCATTCAATCGAGGTTTCTCATATCGCAGGCTTACTCGCAGCTGAGCTCGGCGTTGACCAGATGCTCGCTAAGCGCGCAGGTCTTCTCCACGATATCGGTAAGGCAGTTGACCATGAGGTTGAGGGCTCGCATATTTCAATCGGTGTTGACCTCGCTAAGAAATACAGAGAGAGCGAGGATGTTGTTCACGCAATTGAAGCACATCACGGCGATGTTGAGGCTAAGACGGTTGTTGCTTGTCTCGTTCAGGCGGCAGACGCGATTTCAGCAGCTCGCCCGGGCGCTCGTCGCGAAAACTTGGAGAATTACATCAAGCGCCTTGAAAAGCTCGAAGAGTTATCAAATTCCTTCCCGGGTGTTGAAAGCTCTTACGCAATTCAGGCAGGTCGCGAAATTCGCATCATTGTTAAGCCTGATGAGGTTAATGACGACGCTATGATTCTCCTGTCCCGCGATCTTGCAAAGAAGGTTGAGGAGGAACTCGATTATCCGGGTCAGATTAAGATTCACTTAATCCGCGAAACCCGCGCAATCGAATACGCAAAATAAAAGTTATGCAGGTGCAGCAAGAGAAGAAAATAAGCTCTGTTGCACCTGTTTTTCATTAAAGAGGAGGGGGCATAAAGCCTTGAATATCTTAGCAATAGGCGATGTTGTTGGCGATGTCGGTGTTAAAATTTTAGAAAAAAAGCTCTCGCTCATAAAAAAAGAAAATGAAATCGATTTTACCGTTGTAAATGGTGAAAATGCAGCAGGTGTTGGAATTACCGCAAGCATTGCACACCGCATTTATAATGCAGGTGCTGATGTCATAACGCTTGGAAACCACGTTTGGGGTAAGCGAGAGATTGTTAATTTCTTAGAGGATGACGGATATATTCTCCGCCCGGCAAACCTTGCTGATATAGCACCAGGCAGAGGATATGGAATTTTCCACGTAAAGGGCAAAATGGTCTGCGTTATAAACTTAATCGGCAGATGCGGAATGGACTTTGGTCCGGATAATCCGTTTACAATCGTTTCTAAAATCTTAAAAGAATCGTCGAGATTATCGGATTTCACAATCGTTGATTTCCACGCAAACGCAACGAGTGAAAAAATTGCAATGGGTTATCATTTAGACGGAAAGGTTTCTGCACTTTGGGGAACTCATACTCATGTCCAAACGGCAGACGAGCGCGTTTTCCCGAATGGAATGGGTTACATAACCGATGTCGGAATGACAGGACCTGTAAACTCAGTACTTGGAATTCGCCCTGAGCAGTCACTTCGTATGTTTCGTGGTGATGTTCCCGTACGTTTTGAAACAGCGCCGGACCCGTGTTGCATTTGTGGCGCAATTTTTAAGCTGGATGATGAATTTAAGTGCAAAGAGGTAGTAAGAATTCAGGTTAAGTAGAGGTAAGATTATGGTTAAAATAATTCATGCCGCGGACCTGCATCTGGATAGTGCGTTTTCAGCACTTGATGCGGATGCTGCGCGCGCTCGTCGCGCACATCAACGCTCGCTTGTGCAGAAAATTGTCGAAATAGGTAACGAGGAGCAGGTTGATTTAATTCTGCTTCCCGGCGACCTACTTGACGGAAAGAATTCTCTTTATGAAACGGCGCAGACGCTTAGCTCTGCTTTTGCCAAAAGTCGTGCGAAAATTTTCATAGCGCCCGGAAATCACGACCCATATAATAACGAATCAGTGTATAAAACGGTGCATTTTTCGAATAATGTACATATTTTTACGCGTGATTGCATTGAAAAGGTGGAGATACCTAAGCTTAATTGCGTAATTTACGGCGCGGCATTTACATCAATGTCCTGCGAAAAATCATTGCTCGAAGGCTTTTCGGCAGAGGAGGGAGCGCTTAATTTAATGGTGCTTCACGGTGAGGTCACCTCATCTCCGTCAAAAAACAATCCTATAACCCGTGAACAGATAGCAAAAAGCAATTTGAATTATTTAGCTCTCGGCCACGTTCATTCCTATACGGGGATTATGCGTGAGGGAAAAACAAGCTACGCTTATCCGGGTACTACCGAGGGGCGTGGCTTTGATGAGTGCGGTGAAAAGGGAATTCTTATTGGCACCGTCTCGGAGAGCGAGATTAACCTCGAATTTAGGAAAATTTCTCCTTATTCTTATGAGGAGCGAGTTATTGATATAAATGATTTAGAAAAAAGTGTTCCCGAGGATGCTCATTGCGAGGTGTGCAGAATATTTTTAACCGGCGAGGCGAGTGGAGTTAATACTGAGGAAATTGAGAACAAGTATAGTGACCGCTTCTATAAGCTTACTGTAATTGACAGAACGGTAGAACCACACAGTGTTTGGGACTCTCTTGATGAAGATAGCGTTAAGGGATTGTTTTTGCGTAGACTTAAGGCATCGGACCTTGATGAAGAAACTATAAATCTTGCCGCAGCTTTTGGCATCTCTGCGATTGAAAACAGGGAGGGCTGAAGATGAAGATACTTAATATGTATGCCACCTTTGGCAAATTAAATGAGAAAGTCCTTTCGTTTTCAGACGGAATGAATGTAATACATGGTGCGAATGAAGCGGGAAAGTCAACTTGGAGCGCATTTATCCGTGCTATGTTATACGGCATTTCAACAAGCGAAAAGACGAAAATCGGGCATATGGCGGATAAGGAAAAGTATGCGCCATGGTCGGGCGCGCCTATGTATGGTAAAATTGAGTTTTTATGGCAGGGGAAAAAGCATATCTTAGAGCGGGAGGCAAATCGCTCAGGTATTCTGCAGAAAGCAAAAATAATAGAAGTTGAGACAGGAAAAGAGCTCGATATCCCAGAACCCGTCGGCGAAACTCTTCTCGGAATCCGCCGCGAAGTTTTTGAGCGTACCGCATTTATCGCGCAGTCTTCTCTTGCGGTAAGCGCAGATAAAACGGGTGAGCTCGAGAAAAGAATTGTGGCACTTGCGACCACAGGTGAGGAAAATTTTTCACAGACGCAGGTAATTGAAAATTTAGAAAAACAAAGACGAAAGATAAAAAATTATAAACGAGGCGAAATCCCTGAGCTTGAAGCTGAGCTTTCAGCGGTTTCTGAAAATTTAAATTTCGCGCACGAATATACGCGTCAGCTTAATTTACAGTATGCTGAGATTAATCGCCTTGAAGAGGAAGAAGCAAAAGCTGAACAAAATGCAGAAAATATACGCATAATTGAGGCAAAAAAGACACTTTCCTATATCGAAGCTTGCGAGCGAGAGAGAGAAGAGTGTGCCCTGAGTCTTGAAGAGCTAAAAAAAGAAAAGTGTCTTACTGAGGCGCAGAGTGCTCAAATCGAAGAAAAGCTAAAACAATACGAAGAAAAAGAATTAAATTATACAAACTGTACTGCGAAATTACATACTGAGCAAGAAAAATTAGAAACGCTTTCCAAGATTTCCGTAAACAAAGCACTCCCATTTATATTGGCGAGCTCTCTTGCGGTAATTTTTGGAGTAGTAGCAGCGCTCTTTTTAAAATGGTTTGCAGTACTTCCGATTGCAGCTATAGTTTTCCTAATTTCGTATTTTATCTCAAAAGCTGCATATCTTAAGAAAAAAGGCGTAAAAAGCTTTGCAGAAATTGCTGAAAAGAATGAAGAATATTCTATTCAGAAGCAACGCATAACGCTTCTTACAGATGAAAAAACTGCGGTAGAAAAAGAAAAAGCGAGTGCTGAAGAACGCTTAAAAACTGTTTTAAGTATGGTGAATATAAGAGATCCCCAAGATGCTCGTGAAAAAATAAACCAGGCGCGCGAGATTTTGAAGCTTATAGCAGAAACCGAGCTTACACTCTCAGGCCTTTCTGCTAAAGCTGAAGCATCAAAAAACGGAAGAGATATAGATCAGCTGAAAGAACTTGCAGCAAAAAATGTCCTTTCCGCAGAAAAAGATCAACCAATACTTCGCGAAACGGACGATATCCGCGCTGAGCGCAACAAGAGAGGCGAGCTTTTAGCGGCGCTTAAAGAAAAAATTGCTGTAATTGGTGAGCCGGGAGCTTTGGAAAATAAAATTACGGAGCTTTCTGAAAAGCTTTTGCAAAAAGAAAAGGAATATACCGCACTTACACTTGCAATAGACACGCTTACGGATATTCAGACCGAGCTTCAGAGAAGATTTGCGCCGAGTGTTGAAGCGAAAGCCGGTGAAATTTTCAAAACCCTTACGGGAGATCATTTCTCGGTTGTGCAAATAAGGGATGCTGATATGAATTTATCTGTTTCAGAGAGCAAGGCATCTCCGCCGCGCACAATACTTGAACTTTCAGGAGGAACTCTTGATGAGCTTTACCTCGCGGTACGGCTTGCATTGTGCGAGAAGCTTCTTGCAGATGATGTTCCGATTGTTTTAGACGATGCTTTCGTAAACTTCGACGATGAGCGAATGGAGCGCGCACTTAACCTTTTAAAAGAAATGGCAAGAGACAGGCAGGTCCTTGTTTTCACTTGCCATACAAGGGAAAAAGTCTTTGCTGAAGCGAATAATCTGACTTATACGACATTATAATAAAAATTAATTTTATATAAAATTTGGCATTACTATTGAGTTTTTATCAAAAATATTATAAAATAGTATATATGAATGCGTATGTAAAGGAGGATTTTATATGACCATTCAAAATGAAAAAGGTATTATAGATATTACAAATGAAGTATTTACCGTTATAAGCGGTCATGTTGCAACAAATTGCTTCGGCGTCAAGGGAATGGCTCAGCGCAATGTTAAAGACGGGCTTGTCAGCCTTGTTAAGAAAGAAAACATTTCGCGTGGAGTAAAGGTTTCCTTTGAGGATGGCAAGGCAGTCATCGAGCTTCACATCGTTGTTGACCACGGTGTTAACATCAAGGCAGTATGTGAATCAATAATGACAGAAGTGCGCTACAATGTTGAGCGCCTGACAAAAGTAAAAGTTAAGAAGGTCAATGTTTGTGTTGACTCAATTATGGTCGACTAAACGGAGGTGCAGGATTTGAAAGAAACGATTACCGCCGTTGAGTTTAAACAGATAGTTCTGTTTTCCGCTGCGGCGATAGAGAGCAATAAACAGCTCCTTAATGAAATGAACGTTTTCCCTGTACCGGACGGCGATACAGGTATCAATATGGCGCTTACAATGAAGGCTGCAGCTACTGCAGTTTCTCCGATGGCACCTGAGACAGTAAGCCAGGTTGCAGATGCAACGGCGTCAGCTCTACTCCGTGGCGCGAGAGGAAATTCAGGTGTTATTTTATCGCTTCTTTTCCGCGGATTTGCTAAAGCTTGTGCAGGAAAGGAAGTGCTCTCTGCTAAAGAATTTGCAGAAGCGTTGTCAAACGGTGTTGCAGCGGCATACAAGGCGGTTATGAAGCCGGCAGAGGGAACAATTTTAACGGTATCCCGCCGCGCAGCAGAACAGGCAAAGGTTTTTGCTGAGGCAAATACTGATATTTTAGCTCTTTTAGAGTGTGCAATTGCAGAGGCAAATGTCGCTCTTGATGAAACTATGGAATTAAACCCTGTTCTTAAAAAGGCAGGCGTAGTTGATGCAGGCGGTAAGGGCTGGGTATTTGTCCTGGGCGCTATGCTTGACGCGCTTTCCGGCAAGGAGCTTATAATTCCTGAGGAAAGTGAAAACATCGAAGGCGGCGCAAGCTTTGCTGATGAAGATGTTGACATCACATTTATGTACTGCACCGAGTATATAATTACTCTCAGCAGTGAAGGCAAAAAACTTGAAGTTTCAAGACTTCGCGCACTTTTAGAGTCAATTGGTGACTGCGTTGTTGTAGTTGACGATGATGAGATTATCAAGGTTCATGTTCATACGAATAATCCTGATAAGGCACTTTGCGAGGCGCTTAAATACGGCGATTTAATCAATATTAAAATTGAGAATATGAAGGAACAGCACACCCAGAAGGTTGTCGCTGAGGAAAGCCGTGCGAATGCAAACAAATCCGCCGCTCCGGAAAAGAAGTACGGATTTGTTTCAATCGGTGTCGGTGATGGTATCAAGAGTGTGTTAAACGACCTCGGCGTTGATAAAATTGTCGAGGGCGGTCAGACTATGAATCCGTCTACCGAGGATATTTTAGCCGCCATTAATCAGACTCCGGCTGAAATCGTTTTCGTTTTCCCGAACAATAAAAATATTATTATGGCTGCTCAGCAGACGATTGATATTACCGATAAGCAGGTAGTCGTTATTCCGACAAAGTCTGTTCCGCAGGGAATTTCCGCAATGCTCGCGTTTAATGCAGATGCTGAGGTAGATGAGAATACCGAGGCAATGACTGCGGCAGCTGAGAATGTCAGAACCGGCTCGATTACTTATGCGGCTCGTGATTCTGAGTTTGACGGTCATACGATTGCAAGTGGCGAATATCTCGCGCTTTGCGAAGGCAAGCTTTCGTCTAACGGTGCTGATTTAAATGCGGTATCCGATGAGCTTTTTGCTCAGATGAAGGTTGAGGAGACAAGCTTTATCACCATTTTCTACGGTGAAGGCGTAACTGAAGAGGATGCTGAGAAGATCGCAACACTCTGCAGAGAAAAAGCTCCGAATGCCGAGGTTATGCTGCTTGAGGGCGGTCAGCCTGTTTATTACTATATAATTTCCGCCGAATAAGGCGAGGCAAAAAAACGGCGGGTAGTACCCGTCGTTTTTTGATTAAGGAGGTGGTTTTTGTGCATGATGAGCTTAAAAAGAGCGTCAGATATTTAAAAGGCATCGGCGAAGAGCGAGCGAAAGTGCTTTCAAAGCTCGGTATTTTCACCGTTTTTGACTTAATTTCATATTTTCCGCGCGATTATGAGGACAGAACACGCATGAAAACCATATCCGAGCTTGTGCCAAACGAGAGCGCGTGTATAAAAGCGCTTGTTGCAACCGAGCCGAGAAATAGAAATATCCGAAAAGGTCTTGACATTACAAAGCTTCGTATTGTTGACGAAACCGGCGGAATTGAAGTAACTTTCTTTAATCAGAAATTTTCTGCCACCGCGCTTAAAGCAGGCGAAGAATATGTTTTCTTCGGAAAAGCTGTTTTGGATGATAAGAAAAAGCTTATTTTAAATAATCCCGAGTATGAAAAAGTAGGAGATGAGCTAAAAACGGGGAGAATTGTACCTGTTTATCCGCTAACCTCGGGCATTTCGCGCAATATGCTCTCGGCATATATCCGAAACGCACTCAGCATCGGTCTTAATAAATTAATTGACCCTATTCCCGATGAATATCGCGACAAATTTTCTCTGGCACATCAGGTCTTTTCATACAGAAATATTCACTATCCAGAGAATACAACGCTTCTTAATGCCGCAAAAAACAGACTTGTTTTTGAAGAATTGCTTGTTTTTGCGCTGGGACTTGGACTTTTAAAGAGCAGAAGAGCGCCGCTATCGGGCATCACAATGGAAAACTTGGGAATTAATGAGTTTTATAATGCACTTCCGTTTAAATTAACCTCCGCGCAAAGCCACGCGATTTCCGATGCAATAGGCGATATGTGTAAAGAAACACCGATGAATCGTTTAGTGCAGGGAGATGTCGGCTCAGGTAAAACTATGGTCGGAGCAGCAAGCGCATATTTTGCGGTTAAAAACGGCTATCAGGCAGCGCTTATGGCACCTACAGAGATTCTTGCCGAGCAGCATTTTAAAACGCTTTCCGAGACGTTTGAAAATTTACCTATAAGGTGCGCTCTGCTCGTTGGTAGCACTACTGCGGCTAATAAAAGAAAAATTAAAGAGAAATTGAGAAAAGGCGAAATTGATTTTATTATCGGCACTCATGCGCTCATAAGCGAGGATGTTGAGTTTTCTAACTTAGGTCTTGTAATAACCGATGAGCAGCACCGTTTTGGTGTCGGGCAGCGCTCAGCGCTTACCGCAAAGGGAAAAAATCCGCATCTTCTCGTTATGTCGGCAACACCGATTCCGCGAACGCTTGCGCTTATTTTATACGGTGATCTGGACGTGTCGATAATTGATGAATTACCGCCGGGAAGAAAAGAAATCAAAACGGTTGCCGTGCGTGACGATAAGAGGCATCGTGCGTATAGCTTTATGGCGGGAGAGCTTGAACAAGGTCGCCAGATTTATTTCGTCTGTCCGCTTGTTGAAGAAAATGATGCGCTTGAGCTAAAATCCGTTCAGGATTATGCAGAACGCCTCGCAAAAGAGGTTTTCCCGAGCTATCGCGTTGAATTTTTACACGGTAAAATGAAGGCTCGCGAAAAAGAGCGTATAATGAGCGCCTTTGCAAATGGTGAGGTTAAAATTCTGGTATCCACAACGGTTATCGAGGTTGGAGTAAATGTACCGAACGCGACCGTTATGGCGGTTGAAAATGCTGAGAGGTTCGGACTTTCTCAGCTCCACCAGCTCCGTGGTCGCGTGGGAAGAGGAGAGCATCAGTCGTATTGCGTGCTGTTTTCCGAGTCGGACGGCGAGATTGCGAGAAAGCGCCTCGCGGTCCTTTGCAAAACAAACGATGGCTTTAAAATTTCAGAAGAAGATTTAAAGCTCCGTGGTCCGGGCGACTTTTTCGGAACAAAACAGCACGGCGTGCCGGATCTTAAAATTGCCGACCTTGCGCGTGACATAAAGGTGCTTAAAGACGCGCAGGAGGTGGCTTCCGAAATACTTAAAAAGGATTCAAACCTTTCATTGGAAGAACATCAAGAGCTCGGCGAGCGCGTGTCACAGCTATTCAGTAAAGATAAATACGGAGATATATTTAATTAAAAAAGAGAGTGCAAAGCACTCTCTTTTATTCTTCTTCAAGTTCTTTAATTCGTTTTTCCATACGCTCAATCTGAATACGCATAGCACACAATTCCTGAGCAATCGGGTCGGGAATGTGCACCTGGTCAAGGTCAGAACACGCGGTTTTAACACCGCCGCGCTTTACAACACGAGCGGGGACACCGACCGCTGTGCAGTTATCGGGAATTGCCTCAAGAACAACTGCGTTTGCAGCGATTTTAACATTGTCACCGACCTTGAACGGGCCGAGCACTCGCGCTCCTGAGCCTACCATGACGTTGTTTCCGAGTGTCGGATGGCGCTTTCCGGTATCTTTACCGGTACCGCCGAGCGTAACTCCTTGATAAATCGTGCAGTTATCACCAATTTCAGTGGTTTCACCGATTACGACGCCCGAGCCGTGGTCGATAAAAAGACCTCTTCCGATTTTAGCACCCGGGTGAATTTCAACGCCCGTAAAGAATCTGTTTGTCTGTGAAACCCAACGCGCTAAAAAGAGAAGCTTGTGCTTAAATAAAAAGTGAGCAAAACGATGCCATATAAGCGCGTGAACGCCTGAATATAAGAAGAAAATTTCAAATGTCGAGCGAGCTGCGGGGTCGCGCTCCTTGATTGCGCGTAAATCTTCGCGTAATGACTTAAACATATCTCTTACCTCGCTTTCATAATACCGCCGCCGAGCACACGGCCGTCTTTATATAAAACAACCGACTGTCCCGGAGCTGCCGCGCGTTGCGGTGTATCAAAAATAACGCGCATTTCGTCTCCCGATATGTTAACCGTTGCGGGAGATGCGGTTCCGTTATAGCGTATTTTAGCTTCGCATTTAAATGTTTCGGGTATGCTTTTGTTACTTATAAAGGTTAAGTTTGATGCCAGAACCTCGCTTGTGTTCTGAACACCGTCTGTACCTAAAATTACAGAGTTTGTTTCGGTATCAAGACGCGCGACATAAAGGCGCTCGCTGTATGCAATATTAAGTCCGCGTCGCTGACCGACCGTGTAGTGAATAAGACCCTTGTGCTTGCCTAAAACTTCGCCGTTCGGGCCGATAAAATTACCTGTTTTACTTTTACCGATGTTTTTCTCAATAAAACTTGCGTAATCATTATCAGGAAGCCAGCAAATTTCCTGACTGTCCTTTTTATTTGAAACGGAAAGCCCGATGCGCTCTGCGATTTCACGAACCTTAGCTTTCGGAAGATTTCCGAGCGGAAAACGCGCTCTCTCAAGCTGTTTTTGAGTTAAGCGATAAAGAGCGTAGGTCTGGTCCTTTTCCGCAAATTCAGCCGGGGCGAGGTAATACTCACCATTTTCAAAGCCGCGCGTGACATAGTGACCCGTTGCAATAAAGTCACAACCATATTCGCCGCACAAATCGAGCATAGCGCCGAATTTTATATAGTAATTGCACCAAACACAAGGATTCGGCGTGCGCGCATTTGCGTATTCATCGATAAAATTATCTATGACACAGCGCTTGAAAACGTCGCTTTTATCTGCGACATAGTGCGGAATTCCAAGCGTTTTGCACACGCTCTGTGCATCTGCAACAGCTGAAGTACATTCATTGTGAAGGGAAAGGGTGACGCCGATTACATCAAATTCTTCACGCAGTAAATATGCCGCAACGCTGCTGTCGACGCCGCCGCTCATACCGACAAGAATTCTTTTCTTCACGACAAAACCCCTCCTTTTTATTCATAATACACTATTTGTGACTTACTTGCAATCTATTTTGATGTTGTGCGGAGCGCGGGTGAGAACTTCAAAACCGCTTTCCG
This sequence comes from Eubacteriales bacterium, assembly GCA_045544695.1. Taxonomy (GTDB): domain Bacteria; phylum Bacillota; class Clostridia; order Oscillospirales; family JAAYXM01; genus RGIG7332. Next base: position 15,626 of record JAZPZP010000144.1, read on the forward strand.
TCACTAAAACGGTATCCTCAGTACGAACACCGCCGAGATTCGGAATGTAAAGGCCGGGCTCAATTGTTATTACCATACCAGGTAAGAGCTCGGTTTCACCAAGGCGCGAAACAGTTGGCGCTTCGTGGATTTCAAGCCCGACACCGTGCCCCAAGCTGTGGCAGATATATTCGGAAAGTCCTGCCTCTTCAAAAAGTTTTCGCTGAAGAGTATCAAGCTCTTTTGCTAAAATGTTAGGCTTAACCGCCTCAACGCACTTTTTCTGAACATCAAGAACGGTATTAAAAACCTTAACTAATTTCTCATCGGGAGTACCAATCATAATTGTTCGCGTAATGTCAGACATATAGCCATTGACGCAAGCACCGAAATCAATCGTTAAAAGCTCGTTTTCTGCAAGCTTTTTATCAGTTGGTGCACCGTGCGGAAGGGAAGAGCGGACACCGGATGCTGCAATCGTCTCAAAAGCAGGGTGTTCCGAGCCCAAGACTGCCATATTGTACTCTAAAAGTGCCGCGACCTCGCGCTCAGACATACCGACTTTAATTTCGGGCAGAAGCTTTAAAAATGCTTCATCCGCAATTTTAACCGCTTTGCGGATTGAAGAAATTTCGTCTTCATCCTTTACGATTCGCAAATGCTCACCGAATTTAGCAACAGGCTTCCAGGTGACATTCAAGGAACGTTTAAGAGTGGTGATTTCAAAATGACTTACTTTTTCCGTTTCATATGCGACGGAGACAATTTTTTTATCAG
>JAZPZP010000145.1:0-3461 GCA_045544695.1 Eubacteriales bacterium
AAAACCCATAAACAAGTCAAAAAAAAATCAAGTGTTCATAACTTCATACACGTTACGAACACTCGATGTGGTCGAGGTGACAGGACTTGAACCTGCGGCATCTTGGTCCCAAACCAAGCACTCTACCAAACTGAGCTACACCTCGCTACGAACATTATTTATTATATCAGCCTTTTTTGCATTTGGCAAGAAAAACTTTAATATAAAGCATTTTTGTATTGCGAAAAGAGCAAAATTATATTATAATAAATATAGCTTTGACCTATGACAAGGCCGCACTAATCGGGGAGTTAGCGGTGCCCTGTACCTGCAATCCGCTTTAGCAGGGATGAATTCCAACCTTCGGGTAACGGATGTGTAGCAGGAGTATGTAAGTGGTGATGACGAATCGGTCCCGCGCAACGGAGCTCCGTGAACCATGTCAGGCGGGGAACCGAGCAGCATTAAGCGGTAAGTTTCGTGTGCCGTGGGCGTGCCGGTTCTGAGCTAACTGCATAAATACCGTGCATATTTTTTATTCAACGGTTGGTGTGCGGCCCTGTGATAGGTCAAAATTAAAGGCAGGTGGGAAATCTTGTATCAGGCGTTATATCGCAAATGGCGTCCGCAAACTTTTGCTGATGTTGCGGGCCAGCCGGCAATAACGGATACTCTTCGCGCGCAGATTTCGAGCGGGCGTTTTTCGCATGCCTATTTATTTGCAGGCTCGCGTGGTACTGGAAAAACCAGCTGTGCAAAGATTTTGGCGAAGGCGGTAAACTGCGAAGCACCTGTTGACGGAAATCCGTGTAACAAATGCCCGTCATGTCTTGGAATAACCTCAGGCGCAATTCTCGATGTCGTTGAAATTGATGCGGCGTCAAATAACGGTGTTGATGGTGTCCGTGAGCTTCGCGATGAGGCGATTTATTCACCTGCAAACGTCAAAAAGCGCGTTTATATTATAGACGAGGTTCATATGTTTTCAAACAATGCGTTTAACGCGTTGCTTAAAATTCTCGAAGAACCGCCGGAGCATGTCGTTTTTATCCTTGCAACTACTGAATTACACAAGGTTCCGGCAACTATTTTATCGCGTTGCCAGCGCTTTACTTTTAAGCGTATTGAAAGTACAGATATAAAGGAGCGCATTTTAACTATCGCACAGAGCGAAGGAATTCAAATTGACGATGACGCGGCGTCATTCATTGCGCGCCTTGCTGATGGAGGCATGCGTGATGCGCTCTCAATTTTCGATCAGTGCGCGGTTTACGGTAAGAAAATTTCAATTGAAACGGTCGAGGATGTCGTAGGACTTGCAGGCTCAAGCGCAATTGAAGCGCTCGTTGATGCAATTGCAAGAAGAGATACAGCCACGGCATTAAATCTGCTTTCCGATTTATATAACGGAGGTCGCGACCTGATTTCACTTCTCGGCGAGCTTTCTGCATATTTCAGAGATTTACTCGTTGAAAAAGTTGCGGAAGGTACGAAAATTAATCGAATGAACGTGTCCATAAACGCAACTACACTTGAGCGTCATATAAAGGAATTTGGTGAAAATCGTCTTATTTCTATGATTTCAACAATTTCGAACACGATTTCCACAATTGGAGTGAGTGCAAACAAGAGAATTGACGCAGAAATTTGCATTGTGAAGCTTACAACAGGAGAGGCAGAAAACGCGGAAAGCGCTCTGCTGCAACGGATTGAAGAACTTGAAAGAAAACTTGCAGGCGAGTTTGTCCAACCGGTGGAGAAAAGACAAATTTCGACAGAAAAGCCTGTGGTAAAACCTGTGGATAATGTGGAAAAGCCAGTAATTCCAACAGAAAAACCACCTGTGATTGAAGATAAACCGTGTCCACCAGCGACGGACAATGCGGTCGAGTGGCTTCAGATTATTGAGGCGGCGAAGGGCGAGTTATCGCCCGGAATTATTCCGCTTTTAAAGTCATTTAAAGCGACACAAAATGGTGAAAATTTACAACTTTTTTGTGAGAATCCGCTTGCTAAAAATATTTTAAAGCAGCAGGGTATGCTTAAAAAGTTAGAAGCAGCGGCAGAAAAATTATATGGCAGAAGAGTCATACTTTCGATAGATGACGAAAATCTTGCAAAAGAAGATGACGAGTTTTCAAAGCTTTGTGATAAGCTTAAAAATAATGAAAATGTTACTATAATTGGAGGAAACTAATTATGAAAAGAGGATTTCCGGGCGGCGGCATGGGCGGCGTCAATATGAATATGATTAAGCAGGCTCAGAAAATGCAGCAGGATATGATGAAAATGCAGGAGGAGCTTGAGGAGAAGCAGTATACTGCAAGCTCGGGCGGCGGTGCTGTCGAGGCTACCGTAAATGGCAAGAATAAAGTTCTTGCAATTAAGTTATCTCCGGATGTTGTCGATCCTGATGACACAGAGATGCTTGAAGATTTAATTTTAGCGGCAATTAATGAGGCTATGCGTGCTGCAGAAGAGGGCGCTGCAAGCGAAATGAAGAAAATCACCGGCGGTATGAACATTCCGGGATTATTCTAAAGGAGAGAGAAAATTGCGTTTTTTCACACAACCGGTGGAAAATTTAATAGAGCAATTTCAAAAATTACCCGGCATTGGTCGTAAAACCGCGCAGAGACTTGCATTTTTTGTGCTCGCACTTCCTCAAACGGAAGCCGAAGGCTTTGCGAATGCAGTTTTAGAGGCTAAAAAAAGCGTTAAATTCTGCCGTGATTGCCAGAATTTAACGGATTCTGAGTTGTGTAACCTATGCTCAGATACGAGCCGTGATCGAACAACGATATGCGTCGTGTGCGACCCGAAGGATGTTATTGCAATTGAGAAAACGCGCGAATACCGCGGTCTTTACCATGTGCTTCACGGGTGCATTTCTCCGATGAATAACATAGGGCCCGACGATATAAGAATTAAAGAGCTACTCGAGCGCGTCGCTCGTGAGGATGTAAAGGAAATTATTATGGCGACCAATCCCGATACCGAGGGTGAGGCTACCGCGATGTACTTAACGCGTCTTTTAAAGCCGTTTGAAATTAAAATAACGCGATTGGCATACGGAATTCCGGTCGGCGGTCATCTTGAATATGCCGATGAAATTACGCTCACACGCGCAATTGAGGGAAGACGCGAAATGCAACAATAATAAAAGACGGAAGTTTAAAACTTCCGTCTTTTTTGTTAAAACACATTTATAATTATCCTTTGTTTACTTATTGCATAGTTATAAGCAAGCTTTGTTCCGCTTTTTGGTTGAGGAGAATTTTTATTAAAATATACTATACAGAATTTACTTTTATTTATCATTTCATAGTTTCGCTTAACATAAACGAGCTTGCCGGCGTTTATAACAGCATTTGGAAAATAAGTTTCCTCATAGCTTTGAAGTAAGTATGACTTATAATCATCGTTTATATATGGAAATTCTGCTCGTATATAAATTCTTTTAATATATGAAAACTTTTCTT
>JAZPZP010000146.1:0-2486 GCA_045544695.1 Eubacteriales bacterium
TCAAGGTCGATACCGGTATGGGAAGACTTGGTATCAAAACCCCTGTTGAAGGACGCGAGATTGCAAATCTTTTAGATGCTGAGGGAATTTTCACCCACCTTGCCGATGCGGATAATCCCGATTTGCGCTTTACAATGCGTCAGGTCGAGCGCTTTGACGATTTTTTAGAGGCGCTTAAGGCGGACTACGGCATTATGTTTAAACATTACCACGTTGCTAATTCCTCGGCTATTTTAAATTATAAAGAGGTTTTAAAATATAAGCTTACAAGACCCGGAATTTTAATCTATGGCGTCTATCCCGACGGACATGGTGAGCATAATTTAAGACCGGCAATGTCGCTCTATTCAAGAGTTTGCGATGTGCGTGAGATTAAGAGTGGCGAAAATATAAGTTATGGCAGAACCTATACCGCGAGTAAGGATATGCAGGTCGCGGTCCTTCCAATCGGCTATGCTGACGGACTTAACCGTGCGCTATCAAACTGCGGCGAGGCATATATTGCGGGTAAACGGTACCCGATAGTTGGCAGAATCTGTATGGATTTATGTATGGTTGATGTTACGGGAAGCGATGTAAAGGTCGGCGATACGGCAGAGCTGTTCGGTGAGCATATTTCGGTAAATGAGCTTTCCGATAAGATAGGTACAATTCCTTATGAAATCATCTCGGGCGTGGGAAGAAGAATCCACCGCGAGTATGTAACAAAATAAAATAAAGTATCATAGTATGAACTACGCGGGAAAAATATTTTTGATTTAATGATTAAAAATCACAAAGCTGTGGGAAAAATATAGTCACAACTATATTTTCTGCGGAGAGTGAAGTGCGTGGAGCATACAATAAAAAGAGGAGACATCTATTACGCTGATTTAAGTCCTGTCGTCGGGAGCGAGCAGGGTGGAATACGCCCTGTGCTTATAATTCAGAACGATGTGGGAAACCGCCACAGCCCGACGGTTATCGCAGCGGCGATTACCTCGCAGATGAATAAAGCCCGTCTGCCGACTCATATTGAGCTCGGAGCGCGCAGCTTCGGTCTGTCGAAGGATTCGGTAATTCTCCTCGAGCAAATCAGGACGATAGATAAAAAAAGATTAAAGGAACGCATGGGCAGGCTGGATGATCGACTTATGCAGCTTGTCGACGATGCAATTGCCGTGAGCTTCGGCCTCGGGAAGGAGAGTTAGTATGAAGTTAAAGGTAGTAAGTACGGTGCTGATTGTTGCAATCTTAGCGCTCGGATTTTTAGCACTTGCCGTCGAGTACGGAACGCAGAGCGACCCGCTTGTGAGCTTGAGCTACATAAATGATGTACTTAAGCCCGAGCTTTTGTCTGAGGTGGACAAGGCATCAGATGATGTTTCGTCTGCGATATCCGCATACGAGGGTAGGGTGGATAAGAAGGTCGACGAGGTTACAGACCGAATGAGCGCTGAAATTACGGATTCCGACCTTGCTGCGATAGCGGCTCAGGTGCCGACCGCGCAGAAGCAAAACGCTCCGTTCACTACCTTGGATTTAACCGCGGGCAAGTCAATAACCCTGAAATCGGGTTGCGAGCTTCTTTCTCGCGGGGACTTAAGCTTAAAGAGCGGGAATCTTATTGATGTGACCGCAGGTGAGGAGACTTCAGCGATTAAAGCTAATCACCTTTACACTGCAATTGACACCGCAACGGTGACAGCTAAAGGAAAAGTTACCGTGTTTGTCCGCGGCGATTATATATTATATTAATGTTAGATTACTAAGTTTAAAAAGACCACCACGAGGTGGTCTTTTTTTGTTGTTTGGTGTAAAGCTAAATGGGTTTACACTATGAATGAGCTTAATAAAAAGCGAGTTATTTATAAATAAAATTTGCATTTTTTTGCATTGTAAAAATTTGCAAAGTTTGGAAACCCTTGTGCCAGTAAGGATTGCAAATTTGCAAAAAAGTCTTTGTAACAATTCTGTAAAAAAATAATAAAATAATTGTAATTAACTTATTGACCTTGTGGAAAAAATTTGGTATATTAATTATGCGGTCTAATTATTTTGGCAGAAGTGTATCTAAAATGTTTTATATTTCTGCCGACCAACTTTGAAAATGCGGGGAAAAATCCCTGCAAAAAAATAATTTTTTATAGGAGGAAAACTATGAAAAGCACAATGAAAAAGCTTGTGTCATTCGTACTTGCATTTGCAATGATCGCAGCATTTGCACCTGCAGGTATTTTAGCACAGGCAGCAGACTCAGCTTTCGCTGGTGCAGACGCTACTACCGTGTATGATTTCTCATTCACATATGGTACTAGCGCGTTCACCAATAAAGAAACGCTGGGCGCAAATGAAACTGGTGAGCGCAGTGCGGCTGAATACAGTGAGTACAATACTAACTGGAAATATGCCGGCGGCTGGAACTCATCAACTTTATTCTATGGCAAGATTCGCGTAAAACAGAGTGACGAAAGAAAGATTACAGCACTTACTGTAGTTCTTCCGGA
>JAZPZP010000147.1:0-7667 GCA_045544695.1 Eubacteriales bacterium
ATCACCCGAATACATCGGGAGTCTGCCGTCTATAGCCCCGACAAGGATAACGCATTTTACAGGTGCTTCACCCAATCGCTCAATATCGCCAACATTTACGCGGTCAAGCGATGTCGGTATCATTCCAATCTCATATTGAGAGAGCATAAGAGAGAAAATTTTTGTAAAATCATTTAAACTAAAACGGGTATCTTCGTGAGTGTCAACAATGCTCTGTATTCCCGAAATCAAAATTTTCCACAGTCCCTCATACATTTCTGAAGCTTCAAAATTATCTTTCAGTCTGTACAAAACAGAACGAGCTTCAAGCTTTCGTGCAAGATTAATTTCTTCGAAAAAGCTAAAAAGTGCTTCAGCAATACCCTTGCCCGTAGGATTTTCACGCACTGCAGCTTTAAGATTCAAAAGCGGAGTTACTATGCGACTTCTCGAACTGTTTAAGCTTAAAAGCGCTTCCTTATCAGAATCGGAAAGCTCAACATTTCTGCCCGACGGACTCTCCGTAAAATCGGAAAACCACTTTTTGCCTTCAATGTGCCAGGTGTAAAGGTAGTGCTCCAATACATCAAGCTTTCTTCCGCGAACGCCTGAAAGGCCTGTTTTCAAATATGTTATAACATCATCATAGCGGAAATTGTCCGCAATAACTTTGAGCGCGCTGATAACAAAGGTGACAGGTGCCTGACTTAAAACAGGCTGTTTTTTATTTTCATAATATGGAATTTCAAAACGAGAGAGTACGGAAGTAAGCATCTGTTCGTACTCTGCCCAATTTCGGGCGCAGACCGCGATATCACGATAACGCATACCATTATTCCTGAGCTCAGCAATCTTTGCCGCAACCGTTTTGCATTCGTCAAAAGCGTTTGCAGCGGTATACACCTCAACACCTTTGCAATCATCAAATGTACTTTTTGGTGAGAAAATTTCTTTTTCAATAAGCTCGAGAGCCTTATATTTGTAACGAACGCTGTCTGTAAGTCTTATAATTTCGCTATCCCCCGCAATACGGGAAAGCTTTGAATATGTATCCCAATTTTTAGAAAAAGCTCCGCTTTCCTCCTCGGGATCTTCATTTAAACACAAAGCAACTGTACACTCTTCACTCTGAGCGAAAATCACGCGTAAGAGTTCAATTTCTGCCGGGGTAAAGCCTGTATATCCGTCAATCCACACTTTTTTATCCTTGAAAATTCCGGATTCTTTGGCTTTTTCGGTAGCAAGTTTAATTTTATCGGTAGGATCAATCTTTCCGTTTTTAAACTCGCCATCAAAAGCGGTGGCGATAAGTGCAATATCGTGCAGTTTATCAGACAAATGTCCTTCGCCTAAATTAAAAAGACTTTCCGGATTTATGAGGCAAGTTTTAAGTTCCTCAGAAATATCAATTAAATTCTCCAAAAACTCAGGTCTCTCCGCGACATTGTGAAGAACGCGCAGTTCATTCTTCACCGCCTTCAGTGCTCTGAGCATAAGTAAAATTTTAGTGCCATTGTCTACCGTCTTATTGGCAAGCCCGCCGGCATATGTGAAAATTCTGTCGCACAATCGGCTAAAGCTTAAAACCTCTGCTTTAGCTGAAATCTCTTCTCCTGCCACCTCACACATAAGGCGCTCAACAGAGTGGGAATACTGCTCAGGTACCAGTAAAATCAGATTTCCTTGCGCTTCCTTCATTTCACGGATTACACGGTGCGTCTTTCCGCATCCCGCTCTTCCCAATATGAATTTAACCACAGGCTTCCCTCGCTTTCGAAACAAAACTACATTATATTTATATGATAACAGTTATCCGCTTTACAATCAACAAAAAAAATTGTAAAATAGATATATAACAGTTTTGAGGTGTTTTATGGATAAAACTTGTGAAAAAGCAATTTTAGTCGGTCTTAACTCTCCGGCGCTTCCGCCCGAGCTCTCGGTTACAGATGCAACGCTCGACGAGCTTGAGGAGTTATTTTCAACCGCAGGCGGCGAAACTCTCGCGCGCGTTGTACAGAACCGTCAAACGCCTGAGCCAAAAACATTTTTAGGCACAGGTAAGGCGGAGGAAATCGGCGAACTTGCTAAAAATCTCTCCGCAACGCTAATCGTTTTTGACAACGAGCTCACCCCTGCACAAACGCGTAATTTAGAGGATATTATCGGCGTGCGAGTAATTGACCGCAGTACGCTTATTTTAGATATTTTTGCATCCCGAGCGCAGACTCGCGAAGGTAAACTGCAGGTCGAGCTTGCACAGTATAAATATATTTTACCACGTCTTACCGGTCGTGGTGTTGAGCTTTCGCGACTCGGTGGCGGCATCGGTACTCGCGGTCCGGGTGAAACCAAGCTTGAGACCGACAGGCGCCACATTCACCGCCATATTTCAAAGCTTCGCGAGGAGCTTTCCGAGGTGCGTAAAAACCGCAGCGAGCAGAGGCGCGCGCGAATTAAAAGAGAAATTCCGCTCGTCGCAATAGTCGGCTATACGAATGCAGGAAAATCAACGCTTTTGAATACGCTTACAAATTCCGAAATCTCAGCTCAAAACCGTTTGTTTGACACTTTAGACCCGACAACGAGAAAATACGAGGTTTCCGACACGCTTGAAATTGTTTTATCCGACACGGTTGGCTTTATCCGAAAGCTTCCGCATCACTTGGTCGAGGCATTTAAGGCAACTTTGGAAGAACTTGCCTTCGCAGATTTACTTTTACACGTTGTCGATTCCTCGAACCCCGACCGGCGCGACCATATCCGTGTTGTTGAGGAGATTGTCGCTGAGCTTAACGCGAGCGATAAGCCCTCAATTACCGTATTTAATAAAATTGATATCTGCCAGGATATTTCTGATTTACCGCACGGTGAAGATATCGTTACAATAAGCGCCGCCAACGCCAAGGGGCTCGATACTCTTCGAGAAGCAATTTGCAAGGCGCTTGATCGCGGTTTATATACCGTCAATTTAGCACTACCCTACGCTCAGGCAGGTCTTTTGGATTTACTCCACCGCGAGGCACGCGTTGAGTCGGAAGAATACTTACCCGAGCACATTGCGATAAAAGCAATTTGTAACGAAAAAATTTACGGAAAAGTTTCCGAATTTGCAGTAAAGGAGAGCTGATACAATGGATGAATATCTAGTGCCTGCCGGCTTTGGTGAGGACGAATTTACCGAGAAAAAGTCCCGTTTTATCGGCTCTGTCTGGCGTTGCGAAACCGAAGAAGAAGCACTCGAAAAAATCCGCGAAATGAACGAAAAGTACCGTGGTGCAGCTCACAATTGCTATGCATATATAATCCGCGAAAACAATATCATGCGATTCTCCGATAACGGCGAGCCGCAAGGTACTGCCGGTATGCCGATGTTAGAAGTGCTAAGGCGCGAGAACGTTACTAACGTACTCTGCGTTGCAACGCGCTACTTTGGTGGAATACTCTTAGGTGCAGGCGGTTTGGTGCGTGCTTATACCAAAACCGCAAAAATCGGTCTTGATGCAGCAGGAATTGCACTTATGCGCCGTTGGACGCATCTTTTAATCGAAGCGCCGTACAACTGGCAGGAGCGCGTTAAATTAAAAATCGAAGAGCTTGGCGGTGTTATTGATAATATTGATTACGGCTCAGCTGTTTTGTTCGATTCCTGGTGTCCTGCCAAAGAGGTAGATAACTTCTGCGCGCAGATTTTAGACCACACAAACGGCGCGGTATCTCCCGTCCCGATGGAAGATAAATTTATGGGCGTGCGCATTAAATAGCCTTGACAAAAGTTAAACTTCAACTTACACTATTATTATAACTAAACGGAGGTACCAAAAAATGGACAGTGTTACTTTTTTAAACGATGAATTTGAAAATTCTATGACAGGTGAAAAGGTAGAGGGTGTTACCGTTATCGTAGACGGTAAATTCCACGATATTTTATATGATATTCTGGAAAAGAATCAGGATAAATATTCAAACATCACCGAAATCATAAAAGACGCCCTCTTTATGGGTCTTGAAAACTTAAAGTAAAAAAACAGTGGCATTAAGCCACTGTTTTTTTACTTACCCATTATTGTTTCGCGTAAAATTACGCCGGCGCGGTTAACAAACTTGCCGCCTTTTTCGATATGGTCTAAAATCGTGCGACGAAGAGAAGTATCGCGCGGAGCGGTTTTCGGGTCAAAATTGACATCGCCGAAAATAAATCTTCCAATTGTAGCCGGTAAAATATCCGGGAACAGCGTTGCATCATTTGCCCATTTAACGATATTGCTTGTCGGCGGAAGTAATTTTATAAGCTCCGGGTCTAACATCCAGGTTGACAAATGAACCGCCTTTGCAGAAAAACCAAAATGCTCCTCAAAAAACGGGAATGCGCGTCTGTAGCTTTCCCAGCAAGCATCGTGGTCCATCGGCTCACCTTGAGGCACGTGGCCTTCGAGTATGTCATCGCCTTTTGAAAGACCAGGAATAGTGCTATCTTCCTTAAGTGTTGTCATCTCAAACTGCATTCTGCCGAGTCTGAACGCCTCGCCCGAATAGCTCTTATAGAGCCAGAAATTGCTCGGAACATTGAGCCTGCGGTTTTCGTTCTTTCTATCCCACATAAATATTGCGGTATCCTGAAGAGTATGTAATAAAATCTCCTCTGAAATATTGCGTTCTTTATAAAATGCAATGAGTTTTTCAAGATTTAAAATGCCGACGAGGATATAAAAATGCCCGTCAAAAGCGTTATCGGGAATAAGCTTATTATACTTTTCTTCAAGCGGAGGGAACTCTTTCTTTTCAATGTAAATTTCGCGGTAAGCCTCCTGCAGATAACCTAAAAGCTCCTCGCTCTGCTCAATAATTTCCATATAACCGCAGAGCTCAGCTATCTGCTCATCCTTTAACTTTAAATACTTATTCGCTTCTAAAACTGTCATTTAATTTCACCTCAAAGCAAAACACACTCTTAAGAGTGTGTTTTTTTATAATTTTCAAAAAATTCTTTAATTTTGCTGAAGGTCTCGTCGCTCAAATCGTGCTCAATCTTACAACTGTCTTCATAAGCGACATCTTTGTCGACCCCGAGCGCAATAAGAACATTTGCAATCACCTGATGGCGCTCGTAAACGCGCTCGGCAACGGCTTTTCCCTTATCGGTAAGCGTAATAAGCCCGTCTGCATCCACATTTATATATCCTTCCTCGCGGAAGTTTTTCATTGCAACAGATACGCTCGGCTTTGAAAAGCTAAGCTCATTTGCAACATCAATACTGCGGACAGAGCCTTTTTCTTTACCGATCATAAGTATCGCTTCTAAATAATTTTCAGCAGATTCTTTAATTCTCATCCCACTTACTCCACATTTAATTTATGGCTCTATTTTACCAAAAATAAATGGAGTTGTCAAACTGCACTACAAAAGAGCTTTTGTGTCAAGAAGCTTTCTTTCCACATTAAACTTACGCTCACCGCGGAACCAATTTTCAAACTCGCCGTATTCGGCAATTTTTCTCATTTTAAGATATTCTTCCAATGCGTCGCACGCAAGCTTTATAGCACCTTTTTCCTCTCGCGCATCAAACAGATTTGCATACCATTTGTAAATGCAAAGCAGTGTTTTGGTGAAAAGAATCCACTTTGCTTTTATGTGCAAGCTTTGGTTTGCAGGTAGTTTTTCCGCAAGATTTTCCAAATCTAAACACAGATTTTCGTAATTTGAAATTGCGGTTTTAATTTCATCGTAATATAGCTTATAGAGCTTTTTATCTGTAAATTCACCTGTTTTAAGCTCATGTATGAGATATGAGCCATGGCGCAGAACGTCGCCCTCTTTTATTATATAGTTTTTAACTTTTACGGGCGTTTCACCGATGTAACAGTTAAAAATTACGCCATAGTAATGGTGAAGAGTTAAAAGCTTTGAATCGAGTGACGGTAAAAAGTTGAAATAATTGCAAACGAGTTTTTTAGCTTCAAGCTTGTGCTCTTTAAATACTTTGCAATATTCATCATAATACTTATCAATCGAAAATTCTCTAGTATTCCAGAGCATCTCGGCACATGCACGCATTTCAAATACAAACTCGCGGATATTGGCGACATTTAAAATATAATATGCATTGTCGCCATTGTCATAGGCAAGCTTTGTATTATAATAGATTTTGTCAACACCCGTTTGCGGTGCAAGGTGCGGACCCATATCAAAAAAGTTAAGGTGATAATATATGCCGTATTGGTATTTTTCTTCGCGCTTTATGCTGAAATACTCATTGCCGTACATTTGATTAAGTCCTGCATCGGCAAAGACTACGGTAACTCCCTCAGGAAAACTCAAAAATCCCTTTTGCATAAGCTCAGAGCCTTCCATCCACAAGGTTGAGGTAAAATGGCGCGCCTTTCCGGTTGTCGCTTTTTTTATTATTTCTATCTGCTTTGCGTAAACATGACTTATAATCTCGCCGTATCTTCTTAAATCGTCATCGGTGGGATTGTCTGTTTCACCATACCACGCAGGTCTGTCATCTAATCCGCGGAGACCAATCTGCCAAACCACATTGTCATACTCCGCCCATTTTTTTGCGTAAAATTCCCATGCTTTTTCCATAACTTCGGGGTTTTTCATATATAAAAACTCGCCCTGAATGCCATATTTTTTGCAATAATCGGAAAATGTGTAGCCCGAGAGTCCCAACGGCTCAACGTGATGCTGGGATAAATATATTCCTCGTTCTGCAACACAGTCTGCAAGATACTTCTCATCCGGGTTATCGATATTTAAAAATGTCGCAGGTATTACAAGATTCATTTTTAAACGAAGAATCGTTTCAATTACTTTGTCTGTAACGCTCTCTTCAAGTGTTGTTTTAAAAAGGTTCATACCCGGATAATCGCGCTTTCCACTTCCGATTTTCCACTCGGTGAGCATATCCTCATCGTTTATGAAAGCACCGCGGAAAGTAAATCCTTTCGGATTTTCTTCTATGTTTATTTCAGAAATCTCAAGCCTTTCTCGCTTTTCTATAGCCATATCATTAAAAAGATAGCACGGGTCTATCTCTAAAATCTTTTCCGAAAAGGTGTATATTCCCCACATTGTGCCGAGGTATGATGGAGCTTTGATTCTTATTTTCTCGCCATCAGTTTTAATGCAAAAGCTTTCATCCTTTATCGGCTCATCGCTTAATTTATTTTCCTCAATTACAATGCAGCCGTCACATTCCTCATCTACTACATCAGGAAGAATTCCACTTATCTTTGCAAAGTCAGAGCGCAAATCTTCCACTGCTTTTAAAACATACTTACTTGTATTTTTAAGGCATATTTTTATACAATAATTTTTTTCAAATAATAGCATAGTAAAACCTCTTTTGCAATCTTTATTTAAATTATAATAATTATCATTGCAGCAGTCAATAGAAAATAAAAAAAGAACGCCAAGTGGCGGTCTTTTTTAAAGTCTATTAACTTATCTCTTTGCTGCAAGTAAAACCTTTTCAGCTTCAGTGTTCCAGAGACCGTTATTTGCCTTGCAGAGCTTATCGAGTTCTGCAAAGAGCGGATCACTCTCGCCGAGCTTTTCAAAGTCTGCAATAGCAACAAGCGGCATATCAATCTCAGTGTAGATGAGCTTCTTACCACCCGGAATCTTCGGGAGGTTGAGAGTTGCATCAACAACAGCGTTTAAGCCACCGATGTGTGTAACA
>JAZPZP010000148.1:0-2778 GCA_045544695.1 Eubacteriales bacterium
ACCGCCTGAGAATGAGTCGCCGCCGCCAACACGGTCAACGATATCGGTAATCATATATGACTTGCTGTGGTAGAACTTCTCGCGATCGTGTAAGCAAGCACTCCAACCATTTGTATCAGCGCTCTTGCTCTCACGGAGAGTAATAGCGATAGCCTTGAGGTTCGGGTAATCAGCAAGAACCTTCTCAGCAAGTTTCTTATATGTATCAGTATTGAGCTCGCCGCCTTCAACATTAGAGTCAACCTTGATACCGAGAGACTTCTGGCAGTCTTCCTCATTTGCGATAGCAACATCAACATACTTTGTGAGCTCGCACATAACTTCCGGAGCAGTCTTGCCGTACTTCCAAAGTTTCTTTCTGAAGTTTAAGTCGCAAGAAACGGTAACGCCAAGCTCCTTAGCAGCCTTGCAAGCCTCAAAAGAAAGGTCAGCAGCTGACTGGCTGATAGCCGGAGTGATACCAGAAATGTGGAACCAAGTAGCACCGTCAAAAACTTCTTTCCAGTTAATTGAACCCGGAGCTGCAAGTGCAATTGAAGAATCAGCACGGTCATAAATTACCTTACTCGGTCTCTGGTTAGAGCCGGTCTCGAGGAAGTAGATGCCCATACGACCCTTGCCGCGTAACATATATGTGGTATCAACACCGAAACGACGAACTTCGCCGATGCATGCGGTACCGATGTCATTGTCCGGAACGAAGGTGACAAAAGATGCGTCCATACCGTAGTTTGCGATAGAAACAGCAACGTTTGCCTCACCGCCACCAAAAGTAGCCTCTAAAGAAGGGGACTGGAAGAAACGCTCGTTTCCCGGTGATTTTAAGCGTAACATAATTTCGCCGAATGTAACAACTTTCTGCTTGCTCATAATTATTCTCCTTTAATTAGTTAATTTTAATTACTTTGCCTGAACGAGATGAACAGCGAAACCGCCGAACTCGTCAGCTAAGTAAATAGCTACCATATTGCCGTTTGCATCAAACTTCTTGGAATCAGCATTGAGAGCAACACCCATTCTCTCGAGATATGCAATCGCACGGGTGATATTCTTAGTCTTGATAGCGATGTGACCATTAGCACCAAGACCCTGAGACTTGTTAACTTCAATTCCGCTGCCTGCAAAGATTGAGCTGTTGCCATTCTTAACAGCAAAACCAAAGATGTCTGCAAACTTGTTTGCAACATCAGCTGCACAGTTTTCGCATGCACAGTTAATGCCGATGTGACCGAGTTCGAAGCCTAAAACCTTGTTTACAGCTTCACGGGTTAAGCGGGTAATCTCATCGAACTGACCGTTTTTGATAAGAGAATCCTTAACCATCCAGCTACCGCCGCAAGCAAGAATCTTGCCAAACTCAAGGTATGAATCAATGTTCTTTTCGCTGATACCACCGGTCGGCATAAACTTAATACCACCGTACGGAGCGCTCATAGCCTTGATTGCAGCGAGACCACCGCAAGCTTCAGCCGGGAAGAACTTAACTACATCAAGACCAAGCTCGATTGCAGCTTCAATGTCAGACGGATTGCTGCAGCCCGGAGTAATCGGAATATTCTTTTCAACACAGTACTTAACGATCTTCGGATTTAAACCCGGAGAAACGATAAAAGCAGCACCTGCAGCAACTGCACGGTCTACCTGCTCGGTTGTAAGAACTGTACCTGCACCGAGGAGCATATTAGGATAAGCCTTTGCCATTGCGCGGATAGCTTCTTCAGCAGCATCGGTACGGAAAGTAACCTCAGCAACCGGAAGACCACCGTCAACAAGAGCTTTTGCAAGGGGAACAGCGTCCTTAGCATCGTCAATCTTAACGACAGGCACAACGCCGTATGCGCCAATTTGCTTTAAAACATCATTCATTTGGAATTGCCTCCTTAAAAATTTATAATCCATATTTTCAGGACATAATTCATTAATTATAAGTATATCACTATAAAAATCAAATTGCAATAATAATCACATATGAAAACAAACATAATTTGACAAAAAATCTGTTATAATGTAACAAATTTTTTTGCTATATAACTATTGCATTACATAAAGAAATTTGATAAAATTATAACAATCAATATTTTTGTTGGATTATGAGCTATTATGAAATTCGAGGTGTTTTTAGTTTATGTTCAAGATCAAGACAAAAAAAGTTTTTAATCCGCAGGTAAAATTACTTACTGTCGAGGCTCCGAATGTTGCGCGTTATGCGCTTCCGGGTCAGTTCATTATGCTTCGTGTCAGCGAGACCGGCGAGCGTATACCGCTTACAATTGCAGATTACGATCGCGAAGAGGGAACAGTAACAATAATTTTTCAGGAAGTTGGTAAGACAACCCGTATGCTCGGTCAGTTGGAAGAAGGAGACAGTATTTTGGACTTTGTCGGTCCTCTTGGAAATCCGTCTCATCTTGACGAGTTAAATCGTGTTTGTGTTATCGGTGGAGGACTTGGCTGTGCAATTGCATATCCACAGGCTAAGTATTTGCACAATCGCGGTGCTAAGGTTGATATTATTGCAGGTTTCCGCAATAAGGATCTTATTTTCTTAGAAGATGAAATGCGTGCAGTATCTGATAACTTATATCTTGTTACTGATGACGGTTCAAATGGAAACAAAGGTCTTGTTACCGATATTTTAAAGCAGCAGCTTGAAAGCGGTGTTGAGTACGATGCAGTTATTGCAATTGGTCCGCTTGTTATGATGAAGTTTGTTTCTCTTACAACAAAGCCGTTCAATGTTAAGACTCTTGTTAGTATGAACTCAATTATGATTGACGG
>JAZPZP010000149.1:0-12157 GCA_045544695.1 Eubacteriales bacterium
GCTTCCCGAAAGCAAACCCAAAATAAATTTCAAAACAAAAAGCAGAATATTGCATACAATTCCTACAATACTTGAAAGCATTCCGCATTTTGTTCTGGCGTCTGCATCATTGATTTCATTTTTAATAAATAATTTAATCAGAAGATTAGTCACAATTCAGATACTCCTTATTTGAATTTTGCCATATAATATTATCACATTTATTTTCTTTATGCAAGGAGGTGCGCTTATATGCGTGAAAACTATCAAATAAAGCTTGATGAAATAATAAATAAGTTAGAAGACAGACCTCGACTTTTACTTCACGCGTGTTGTGCTCCCTGCGCGAGCTATGTTCTGGAATATTTGTCGAAACATTTTGATATAACAGTTTACTTCTATAATCCGAATATTGAATATGAAGAATGCAAAAAGAGATACGATGAGTTAAACCGCTTGATAAATCTTATGCCGCTTGAGGGCGAAGTTTCACTTCTACCTTTTGAGCATAATAATGATTTTGACGCAGTGGCAAAAGGTTTTGAAAATGAGCCGGAGGGCGGCGCAAGATGCGCGAGGTGCTTTGCTCTGCGTCTTGATAAAACAGCTGAACTTGCAAAAGAAAATTCTTTTGACTATTTCACTACAACGCTTTCAATCAGTCCACATAAAAACTCAGAGGTTCTTAATAAAATTGGAGAAGCGTCCGGTAAAAAATATGATATAGCACATCTTCCCTGCGATTTCAAGAAAAGAAATGGCTATAAACGCTCAATTGAGCTGTCAAGTGAATATAATCTCTACCGTCAAAGCTTCTGCGGCTGTATTTACTCTAAAAGATAAAAACGTGCCCTCGTGATTACATCAAATCGCGAGGGCACTATTGTTAATTGATAAAAAAAGACTCGGGCTAAAAGCCCGAGTCTTAATTTTTCTATAAATCTTTACAGATTAATAGTTGTTGTGGAGAGAGATGATCTTAGCGATGTAGCCGTTATCGATATGAACGATAGCGTTGAATGAACCGCCTAAGATTGTCTCGTCCTTAGTGATGGTCTCGATCTCGCCATCCTCAATAAACTCTTCACCGTCGATAGCGAAGGTGATGAAGTTATTGGTGTTATCAACGATGTTGAAGGAAACTGCCTTCGGGCTCGGATTTGAGGTATCGTTGTTAACTGATGAATACGGATAGAGAGCAACAGTTCTGGTTCCTACGTTAGCGATTGTTGCATAGTAGAAGCCGTTAGTTGTGCCAGCTGTGAGCGGAGTCTTGAGATCGTTGATAGCTGCAAGGATCTCGATTGCAGAGATAGTTCCGCCTGAAACTCTTGCGTTAGCAATTGTACCACGCTCGAACTTACCCTGAGTTGCGCCGTCACGATCGTACGGAACGCCACCAACCTTAGCGGTATCGTTAAGGTCAACATCGATTTCTTCAACAGTCTTAGCCTCAATGAGACCGTCCTCACCGATTAAGGTGAAGTTAGCGAAGTAGTTGCTTGTCTCATAGTTGTAGTCGTACTCAGCATCGAGGACGTAAGCGAAACCGCCGGTCTTCGGAGTGATGGTCGGCTTTGTGAGACCTACTGCGTATGCAGCAACAACAACATTCTTGGTAATACCAGAGTTGGTTACATAACCGAATGTGCTAACTGCCTTCTTAGCGCCAGCACCATTGTAGAGCTCGAGAGCAACATGACGCTGGTTGTTGTCGATATCAGAAATCTTGTAAACTGCAGCAGAAACAGCCTTGTAGTTGAGCTGGCTAGCATCTGCGCCTGTTGACTGATCTGCTAAACCACCGTAGAGGAGGTAAACGATAGCATCGTCATCAGTAGCCATCTTAGCATCGTTAGCTGAGAGGGTGTTATCATAGAAGTGGTAGTTGCTGATAGCAGCCTTGCCAGCACCCTGGTTAACGCGGTTTACGATGTTACCATTGTCGCTTGAGTAGAGGTTAACAGTACCGTTAGCGTTAACCTTGAAGCGGAATACAGCACCTACAGCACTATCATTGATATAGTCGTTCGGAGCTAACCAAGCAGTTGCAGAACCATTCTCGAGCTGCTTGTTGTCAACGCGGTTGATGGTGTAAACGCCGGTAGTCTCGTCAGCAAATGCGAGCTTAACCTTTGCAACAGCCTCATCAACGTCGAAGCTTGAGTCGATAACTACAGCATACTCATCGATGTTAGCAACTACGCCCTGGCCATCGATGTCAACAACGTAACCGTTGTAGATGGTGTATGTTGTACCGTCGTTGTTATTGTTGTTTGCGATGAAGTACTGAGCGATGTTCTCAACGCCAGCACCGAGGTTGAAGAGTGTAGTATCAACCTTGTACTCTGTACCGTCAACAGAGATAGTATCCTTGTCAACGATTGTAGCCATACCAGTTACAGTCTCAACAGTGTCGAGGTATAATGTTGTACCCTCGTACCAAGCCATAACCATATCGCCCTTGTTGATGCCGTCAGCCATTACAACATCTTCGAGTGAAATAGCTGCGCCACCGATTGAAAGGGTACCAGCGTTCTCGCTGATAGCGCCAACTCTCTTGAGGTCCTTCTGAGCAGTTCTGATGATGTAAGATACTGTCTCACCACCGTCAACAGAAATTACACGGTAGTTAGCAGAAGCAGACTCACCAAGCTCACGGATGAAGCTGTGCTGATCCTTAACGTCATTTGAGTTAGCAAGAAGCGGACGAACGAGGCGGCCGTCGTTGTAAGAACCAAATGTAGCGTTCTTTACAGTAGCCGGATCGTTTGCATTTGCAAAGTAGAAGTAATCTGCGAAGAGGTCAGCAACATAATCAGTTGTGCCATCTACAGCAGCGATCTCGTTCTGACGAGACTTAACCTTGATCTCCTCGCCGTCAGCGATGATGGAGATGTACGGAAGAATCTTCTTAGTAGACTTGCTCTCGCCATTCGGGATGATGTCGATGTCAGAAGCAGCAACATCGTAAACAACAGTATCACTGTCAACAACGATATCACCGATAACTAACTCACGACCGTTAGTAAGCTTTGTGTAAACGCTAACCTTGTTACCAAGGAGAGCATCGTCAGCATCAGCAGCGATAGTAACGAGATCCTTTGTTAAGATACCAGTGTTGATATCAACGTTCTCAACAAGGATTCGGCACTGATCCTCAGCAGCTGTAGCAACGTTAGCTACGTTACCGTTTGCAGAGTACTGAACAGTACCATTCTTGATTTCGATAGCCTGCTCTGCGCTGTACTGCTGATCCTTGTTCGGCTCGTAAGAACCGCGGATTAACTCACCGTTCTCGTCGTAGCTGAGTGATAAGTTGTCGGTAGCAACGAGGATACCTTCGTACTTATTGAGGTGGAATACCTTCTCAGCGATTGACGGGTTATCAAGGTTAGTAAGCGGGTTGATCTGTGTACCTAAGCCGGTAACCGGATGATAGATGTACATCGGCTCCCAGAGAGTGTTTGCCATGAGGTAAGCAACTACTTCACGAGTAGCAGCTGCAGAAGGATCGCCCTTCCACTCGCCAAACACACCAAGGTCAATAGCGTCAGAAACAACGTTGCCCATCCAGTTTGAACCAGCATATGTTTCCTTAGCTGCGTCTGCACCAAGTGCAACGAGGAGCATCTTAGCTGCCTCTGCAACAGTTACGTTGCCGTCCGGATTGAACTTGTTGTTGCCAATACCGCCAACGATACCTGTTGTAGCGCAGTAGTTGATGAAGCCCTTTGCCCAGTAAGACTCACCCTTAGCAGCAACGTCAGTGAACTTGCTAGCATTGCCAGCGAAGATAGCACCTTCGGTAGCGTCCGGGCCGTACTTGAGAGCATAGACAAGCTTTGTCATCTCAGCGCGGGTAATGTTTTTTGACGGGCCGAATGATCCATCCGGATAACCGCCAACGATTCCGAGTTCAACGAGCATGTTTACAGAGTCAGCGTAATCAACGTTGATCTCAGCAGCATCGGTGAACTGTGCTGCACCAGCAAATAACGAAAGCGAAAGAGCAAACGCAAGTGCAAGTGCAAGAACTTTTTTAAGGTTCTTCATGGTGTTTTCCTCCCATAATTAAATTTTTGGGCAATTCGCCCTTTACGGTTATTATAATATACTATTAAATTTTTTTCGTCAAGCGGTTTCCGGGAGGTGTAATATAACTGTAACATAAATGCGTTTTCTGTTACAAAACGAAATTTTGCGTAATATTTTTTTGATTGCGTATAGTACGCGTTTATGATATATTATATATAGAAGAAACTTTTTCCGGAGGAATTATTTATGGTTGAGCTTTCAGAATACAGACTGCGTCTTATTTCTCTCGCCGAGCCGATGAGCGAGCTGCGTGAGGCACTTGATATAGACAAAGCCGCTTCCGACATAGAATCCCTTGAAGCAGAATCCGCCAAGGATGGATTCTGGGATGACCTTTCCAATTCTCAGAAGGTGTTGCAGCAAATTAAACAGCTACGCGACAAAGTTGAACGCTACAACTCTCTCGCTCAAAGCCTTGAGGATGCACTCACACTTTGCGAAATGGCAATTGAAGAGAACGATGAATCTCTGACCGACGAGGTTTATGACAGCTTAAAGCAAATTGAAGCCGAGCTTGAAGCACAGCGTCTTGCAACTCTGCTCTCCGGCGAGTACGACGGCAACAATGCAATTATGAGTTTCCAGGCAGGCGCCGGCGGTACCGAGGCTATGGACTGGGCGGAAATGCTTTATCGTATGTATACCCGCTGGGCTGAGCGCCACGGTTTTTCATACAAAATACTTGATTACTTAGACGGTGAAGAGGCAGGAATGAAGTCCGCGAGTATTTTAATAGAAGGACATAATGCCTACGGCTATCTCAAAAGCGAAATGGGAGTTCACAGACTTGTTCGCATTTCTCCGTTTGACTCCTCGGGCAGACGCCATACCTCTTTTGCGGCAATCGAAGTTATGCCCGAGATCAACGAGGAGATTGAAATTGACATCCGCGATGCCGACCTGCGAGTTGATACCTACCGTGCAAGCGGCGCAGGCGGTCAGCACGTCAATAAAACGGACTCCGCCGTTCGCATTACTCATTTGCCGACAGGAATTGTTGTAGCTTGCCAGAATGAGCGAAGCCAGCATCAGAACCGCGATGTTGCGATGAAGATGTTAAAGTCAAAGCTCATTGAAATTAAAGAGCGCGAAAATCTCGAGCGAATTGATGATATCAAGGGTGAGCAAAAGACAATCGAGTGGGGCAGCCAGATCCGATCCTATGTATTTATGCCCTATACCCTTGCTAAGGACCATCGCACAAATTTTGAAAACGGCAATATAAACGCGGTGATGGACGGCGACCTTGACGGATTTATCAATGCATATCTTAAAATGAAAGCTTTGGATAAATAAAAAGTGGTGTCTTATGACACCACTTTTTTTATAAATCTCTCTATGCTTTCTTCATATTTAACAGGGTCAGTCATATAACCGAGCACATGCCCTGCATTGGGAATCGTCACAAGCTCGTCTCTATCTTTACAACTCTTGTATATCTCTCGGCTCATTTCACACGGAACAAACTCATCTGCCTCCCCGTGAATTATAAGAATCGGCACTTTTGAGTTTTTAACCATTTCCCTTGCATCTACATTCAAATCACTCTTCATATAAATCCTTGCCGCAAGTTTTATAAACGGCATTGTTATTTTCGGTGGAAGATGCATATCACGGCAGACCTTTTCTATTATCTCGGTCGGTGAAGTATACGGTGAATCGGCAAAAATCCCCACCACATTATCTGGCAAGTCAAGCCCTGCTGCGTACAGCACGGTTGCCGCTCCCATTGACACTCCGTCGAGAATTATTTTTACACCTTTTCCAAATCGCCCTATCGCATAATTTATCCAGCTAAGACAGTCAAAGCGCTCTTTTACCCCGAAGGTTAAATACTTTCCTTCGCTTTCTCCGTGGCCACGCTGATCTACCAGCAAAATGTTATGTCCGTTTTTTATCGCGAGTTTAACACCGCCCGAAAAATCGCAAATGGCCGAGCTACGATAGCCGTGAAACATAATTTCAAGAGGTGCGTTATCTCTTGTATGATAATAGCGCGCAGAAAGGCGAAGACCATCATAGCTTTTTACGCTTACACGCTCGCAAGGGATATCCCCCACCTCCTGCATCAGAGCTTTTATTTTATCCTTATGTTCACTGTAGCACTTGCCGTAAGGTGTTGAAAAAATATCGCGCCAACTTTTACTTTTGGTTGCAAATACGCGGCGGTAGCAATAGTATAAGAGCATAAACTCACCTCACTGCAAAAGCATTCGTATCTTTTACTTAATTCTTTTAAAATTACCAAATGTCTCGTTTACAGTTTCTGCAAATGAGAATGTATTGTCATATTTTTTAAGTATATCCTGAAGGTCGACAATCTGATGCTTGTTTATAACACAGATAAGCATCGCCTTCTCGGTATGACTGTAAGCGCCCATAGCAGAAATTTGCGTCGTGCCGTGCTTTAAGGTATTGAAAATCTCATTGGATATTTCTGCCGGATGGTTTGTTATTATAGTGAACTTACACGCGGTTTTCGTACCTTTAATAATATAACTTCCGATAAAGCTTGAAATGAAGCAGTATAAAATGCACAGGCAAACCGGCTTATAATCATAAATAAGTGTTCCGTCCATCGGTTTTGCATAAACGAAAAATGAAATGATTGCAACGATTGCATTTAATATAAATGTAACCCAGAAGAAGTTGAGCTCAGGTTTTTTCTTACTTATATATTTAGAAACAATATCCGTACCGCCGGTAGAAGCATTAGACCTGAAGCAAACACCATAAACAAATCCGCTTATAACACCCGAGAGTATTACCGGGAATACAGTGTCGTGTCCTTGTGCATTATACTGAAATTCGTGAAGCCCTAATTTCTGTAGATAAAGAAATACAAACGAGTATGTAAGACAAAACGCAAGGGAACGCTTTGCAAATGCACGGTCTACCATAAAATATGCAAGGATACAAAGCGGTATATTTATAATGAGCGACATATAACCGATACTGAAACCTGTCTTGTACTGAATCATTGTCGCTATACCGTTAAGACCTGCAGGAGCAAATCCGTTTTCTACGATAAATAACTGATAGTTAAAAGCAAGTAGCACCGCAATCAGTATTACCCAAAGATATACCACAAAATCAGCAAATTTTTTCATACGGAATTTCCCCTTTGCATTGTATTCGTCTGCATTATAGCATAGTAAATGCTCAATTTCAATGCAAATATTTAACATAAAAAAAGAGAGTCTTAAGACTCTCTTTTTCTATCTAATCTAAACATACCAATAAAGATTGAAATAAGGCAAAATACCTCACATAAAATTCCGCCGATTGCAAAATTTATAATGTTGTAAATCAACCAGCAAACGGAGTTTACTATTCCAAATCTTCTGATTATTTTTGCATTTTGCATTTTAAATCCTACAGTCGTTACGCTAAGCGCAATTACCGGCAAAACTTCAATGATGAAATTAAAGGCGGTAGCACCTTTACCAAACACGGTAAAGGTAAGTATATACGATGCAACATAAAGCGCTATGAAAATAACAAGCCATATTGTTTTGTCCGCGTGGCACTTTTCTTTATTTGCATAAACCGCCGCTCTCAAAATTGCTATCGCATTAAGCATCGCAGCGCCTACCGCACCTATCATAAAATAGCTCACCGCAAAGAGTGATGCCGCACAGAATTGTATCATCATAACAGTGCTTGCCTTTTTGCCCTGGAACGAAATTACATTAAAAAACATTCCGGCAATACCAAGTGCCTGACCTATAATTTCTGTCATATGAATATCTCCGTTTGCAAGTATTAAATATCTAAATTATCAGACAAATCGTGTCTTAAAATATCTTTTCCTTCAACGCTTATCGCCTTTACTCTTCTTGATGCCTCAGCGTGTTTCCTCTTAGCTTCTTCAAAGCTTTCGTCTTCAATCGTAAAGCAAGCAACGCGATCACCACTACTCTGGATTTCCTTAAACTCTACTCCCTTGGCTTTAAGCTGATAATACTCGGCAATTACGCCTTCCTCTACAAGCTCATCAAAGCCTTCGAGATGATCAAGAACACCCGGATTGCAATAGAAGAACTCATTGATAATAAAGTTCTTGCTTCTCTTGATTTCAAGCTGCGGCTTTTTACCAAGTGTAAGGTCCGCAACCGCTTTGACAACATCAAAGCCAGTCATTTTCTTGATTAAACGGAACTTAACTCCACCGCCTGTACGCGCGCAAAACTCAACTACCGAAAGCTTTTCTTTTCCGTCTGTAATCGCCTGCATAAGAAGCGGAGTGTCCTTAAGTCCGAATGCGTCTGCTATCTTCTGAACGGTATCCTCAACTACCTCATAAACCTTATCCGGAATTATCGCCGGGCAGTTAGCTCTGTATATAACAAACTTATTATTGCCCGGAATTTTATATAACTGAGAAACGCAAAGCACATTTGCCTTACCGTTTTCGATATATGCGTCAACAGTAAGCTCATTGCCTTCGACAAATTCCTCAACAACAGCGGTTTTGGTTCTGCTTATATTTACGGCAATTTCAAAGGCATCCTTAAGCTCAGCAAAATTCTGAACCTTTTTAACGCCTCTTGAGCTATATGAGTCAACAGGCTTAACTATAATCGGATATGAAAGATGAGAAATGCTCTTTTCGTCTATTTCCTTTAATATAACATGCTTCGAAGTAGGAACTCCGTTTTCAACAAATATTTTTTTCATCAAAGCCTTATCCGAAACATTCTTTGCCGTTTCATAGCTTAGATAACACGGAAGTCCAAGCATATCAGACAGCTGCGCGGTAACGAGAAGCATCTGGTCAGCACAGACGGTAATGATAAAATCAACCTTCTCTTCAATCGCAAGTGCTTTCAATCCCTCAACATCCATTGTTGAAATCTTGCAAAACTTATCCGCATATGCAACCGCGGGAGCTTTCTCGTTCTGATCTGCCAATATAGTGTATACGCCCTGACTTTTAAGCTCTTCGATAAGAGCTATCTGCGGAATACCTCCGCAAAGAACTATAGCCTTCATCACTATATCTCCTATTCCTACTTAGTTTCCGCTTTGTCTTTTTTGGTGCTTATTGCATCGCTCTTTGTAAACTCAATTCCTTCTTTTTTGAGTACGGTTGATACAGTTTTTAAAAGAATCTTAAAATCCATCCAAAGGCTGAAGTTATCTACATATGTAATGTCATACTCAATCTTCTCAGTCCAGGTAAGGTCATTTCTTCCGTTTACCTGTGCAAGACCGGTTATTCCAGGGCGCATTTCAAGGCGTCTTCTCTGCTCATCGGAATAATTTTCAACCTGATACGGCAATGTTGGTCTCGGTCCGACGATACTCATCGTTCCATTCAATACATTGAAAATCTGAGCAAGCTCATCGAGACTGGTTTTACGCAAAATAGCGCCTACTTTTGTTATACGCTTAGCAGGCTCCATCATTTCACCGTTTTCATCAAGACTATTCTCGTGAGTGAGCATTGTCCTGAACTTATAAATTTTAAAAATCTTGCCATCTTTTCCCGCTCTGTCCTGCGTAAAGATTGCCGGACCTTTTGATGTAAGTCTGATGGCAATCGGAATAATGATGAGCACAGGAATTGCAATCAGTACTAATAAAAGAACAAGTGATACGCAAATGTCAAAAATTCTTTTTATACAAAGCTGAAACTTTCTCACGGATTACACCCCACTATTATAACTTATTACATAGAAAAAACTAATAATAGTTTATAACATCCGTCTTTTTTTGTCAATGGAAACGCTTTAATTCCTATCCTTTTATAAACTCACAAACCATTTTGCCAAAAATGAAGTCTCCGTTTTCATCTTTTTTGCTGACATACTCACAATGCTTGCCGTGCATAAGCTTGTATGTAATTTTATCCTCGTGACCAAACTGTTTTAATGTTGAGAGCATAAGCTGTGTCTGCTCATATCTGTTTGGAATGTCATCATCGGATACGATGATATACATCTTCGGATATTCGCTATCTTCACCGATGTGGTAAAGTGAGGTTGAATCGTCGACAATTACGCGGCGCTTATCAATTTTTCGCTCACGAAGAATATTGTAATGGCAAGTCGGCTGACCTGCGTCAAGCACAAAGCCTGAGATATCCATCGGTGAAATACCAACGCCACAAAGCCAGCGCTTATCAAAGCAAAGCATCTGCGAAAGGTATCCGCCTGCCGAGCTTCCACCTACATATATTCCCTCGACATTGCCGTAATTCTTCATATCGGCAAACACCTGCGCGACAACCTGTGCTGCATCCTCAAGGAAATCGGGATAGCACGCCGTCGGGTACATTCTGTAATTCGCATTGACTACCGCAACGCCGTGAGACGCAAAGTATTCGCAAAGCGGATTATAGTGTGACTTATCGCCCTCTTCAAGTCCTCCCCCGTGGAAATAAATAAACACAGGAAAGCTATCTGCATCGGGAAGATAAATATCAAAGGTCTGAAGCTCTGCCTCGCCGTATCTTATATCATATATCGTCTTCACTTGAAAATCTCCTAACTGTTTGCAACAATAAATTCAACTATTTCGGTATTATCATCCAGTTTGCCGTGCGGATGGTGGCCACGATAAGATACCGGAATTACCTTTAAAAGATCCGTTCCCTCATATACTTCTTCAAGAAGCGCACCGTTTGCGAAATACGAAACGGTTGCATCCTCTGTTCCGTATGACATTATAACCGGAATCTTATTTTTAGCAAGACTTTCCGCTCTGTTTACCGGATTTTCCGGAAGAGCGTGAAGATTATAGTGCTTAAGGCCGGGGAATGTTTTTAAAATTTCATTCTCCCACACCCTGCCACTTGACATATATGTACGCATACTCGAGTAGTCAACCACGGGAGCATCAATAAACATACACGAAATAAGCTCAGGATAATAACTCGCAAAAAGAATAGCCTGTGCACCGCCAAGACTCATTCCAACGGGTACGCACTTGCCATCCAAATTATATTTATCAGCTAAAAAATTAATAAGACGCGCCTTTGTGTCAAAATCCGGTTTCGAAAGAAAGCGTGAGCCCTGATTCTTAACAAAAACAAGATGATATCCACGCTCAATGAGCTTTATCTCAACATCGGGATACGCTTCCCAATATTCCATTTTAAAGGCAAGCTTTCCATTCGGCTTTTCCGGGCGAATAAGTTTTACCTCGCGACCTTCAAATTCAAAATCAAGAACATCAAAACCATTTAAAGTTACTTTCATTTTTTAACACCTCACATGTTTATTATATAATTTCTCTCACTCTTGTGTCAATAAAACAAAAGTAGCGGATATGTATAACAAAAGGAGTTATTTAGTCGTGGCTAAAGCAAAAACCGTCAAAGCCTGCCCGATCGTCACAAAGCGCACACTTGTGTTCAACGCAATAATCAGAGCCTTTTACGGCCGGCTCATCGCAGCTTCTGCAACCATGACTATAACAGAATCTTGAGCCAAATGAGACACTGTCGTCGCAAAGCGCACATTTATGCTCATAACAGTATCCCCAATAATCGTTTGCAACATTCAATTCTTCACAACGCGGCTCCTTGCACTCATGACTGCTACAGTACTTATGCCCCTCGAAACAAACATTTCCACACTTAGCGCATGTAGGTGATTTTTTAACTGGCGCATTAATTACAGGTGTTTTATTTTCACTTTGAGCTTTGCTCGTTCCTGGACTTTGAGATGCCGCTACAACAGGCACTTCAACTTCCTGCGGTGGAGAGACTTTCTCTTCAACCCTTTGTTCTATTTCTGCCGTTTGCTTAAGTTGCTGGTTTTCCTGCACATATTCATCTAATTTTTTCCGTGTTTGAACATTGTTCCATACAAGACCTGCCAGTATTGCCACAAGCAAAACCATACCTGTTATTTTCAATACTCTTTTCACATTAACTCCCCTTTTCTGATATTTCTACATTTAATATATCAAAAAAATCCAGAAGAAGTCAATATAAAAAGGTGGATTCGCGAGCCGCGCACTAAAAAACAGTCCACCGGACTGTTTTTTGCTGTCTGCGGACAGCCGTGCTGTTCTCATCTCACCTTCTCGTACCAAAAATTCAAAGGGTACCAACCTAACGGATGGTACC
>JAZPZP010000150.1:0-3625 GCA_045544695.1 Eubacteriales bacterium
AACGACATGGCTACGATCCGACTTGATAGCGATAGAGTCCTCACCGATAGCGGTAAGGAGCATAAACTCGTGAGAAACGCTACCGCCCATCATACCCGAGTCAGATGCGACCGAGATAACCTCAGGAAGACCAACTCTTGCGTAAATGCGCTCATATGCCTTGTGGCACTTCTCGTAGTATTCTTCAAGGTCTGACTGGCTTGTGTGGAAAGAATAAGCATCCTTCATAGTGAACTCGCGAACGCGGATAAGACCTGCTCTCGGTCTTGCCTCATCGCGGAACTTGGTCTGAATCTGATAGACCATAAACGGGTACTTGAGATAGCTCTGACCGTAATCGCGAACGAGGTGAACAGCAGCTTCCTCGTGAGTCATACCGAGAACGAGTGGGCTACCGCTGCGGTCACTGAAGCGCGCCATTTCCTTACCGATGCTTTCGTAACGACCTGATTCCTGCCAGATAGACGCAGGCATAACGACAGGGAATGAAACCTCTTGACCGTCGATTGCATCCATCTCCTCTCGGATAATCTGTTCAATCTTTCTGGTAACACGCTTTAAGGGCATATAGGAAGAGTAAATTCCGTTTGCGACATTCTTCATATAGCCGCCGCGTACCATAAGCGCATGACTGTCAACAACACAGTCTGACGGTCTTTCTCTGAAACGGTCACCAACAAGCTTTTCTAATTTCATAAAAGTTTACCTCCGTTTTTAAAATGAAAAAAGCCCTAAGCCATTAGCTTAGGGCGAACTTTACATAGTCCGCGGTACCACCTAAATTCGGATAATATCCGCACTTTCAGCACATAATGCCGTATCTCTGTAACGGGAGAGCCCGGTAAAGCTTACTATGATTTCAGCTCACAGCTCGGAGATCGGTTCGGTATTTGCAAATTAAAGGCTCGCAGCTAAATGCCTTCTCTCTGAAAATTCCCAAATACTTACTATTTCTCGTCATTGCTTTTTTATAGATTATAGCACAAAGTTTCAAAACCGTCAAGAAGTTCTTGAAAACAGGTGTTTAACTGTTATATAATTACTACGAGGGGATAATTATGTATTCACGCGTTTATGTTGAGATAACAAATATTTGTAATATGAATTGCTCATTCTGCCACGGGCACAGCCGTGAGCTTAAGGAAATGAGCGAGGATGAATTTAAAACTATACTTGAAAAATTAAAACCGCATACCGGATATATTTACTATCATCTTATGGGTGAGCCGACGACGCATCCGAAGCTTCCATACTTTCTTAAGCTTGCAAAGGAAGAGGGCTTTAAATCCGTAATAACAACAAACGGAACTTTGCTCGGTAGTATCGGAGATGAAATAATAAATGCAGGAGTTCATAAGGTGAGCATTTCCGTCCATAGCTTTGAAGAGGAAAATGAAGATAAATATATAGAATATATGAAAACTATTTGTGACTTTGCAGTTAAGGCCTCAAATGCGGGGGTTATCGTTGTACTGCGCCTGTGGAATAAAGGCGTTGATAACGGCTTAAATGATAGGGTAATGTTTTTTCTTCGCGAGAATATAGGTGGCGAGTGGGATGATAATACTAAGGGAATGAGAATAAAAGATAAGCTTTTTCTGGAATTTGGTGAACGATTTGAGTGGCCGGATATTGACGCACCGATTCAGGGTGATAAATTCTTCTGCTACGGAATGCGCGACCATTTCGGAATACTTTGCGATGGAACAATAGTCCCGTGCTGCCTTGACAGTGAAGGAGAAATTAATCTCGGCAATATATTTTATGACGACTTGGATGAAGTGTTGAATTCCAAACGCGCAAAGGCAATATACAACGGCTTCAGCGAGCAGAAAGCATCCGAAGAATTATGTAAAAAATGCGCCTATGCACAAAGATTTGTATAAAAAAACTCCTCGGTTTTAACCGAGGAGTTTTTAGCTTACTTTTCGTTTTTGTAAATCTCTTTGAAGTACTTGTAGGTATCAACCTTTAACTCGCCGCAAGCAGCTTCGTCGCAGGCAATAATTCCGTCCGGATGCATCTGAAGAGCACTGATTGTCCATGCGTGGTCAACGCCGCCTTCAACACAATGACGAAGAGCGCGAGCCTTGTTGTGGCCGTTGATAACGAGGAGAACTTGCTTTGAATCACAAACTGTGCCTACACCGACGGAAAGTGCGGTCTTCGGAACCTTGTTCGGGTCGTTATCAAAGAATCGTGAATTAACGATAAGAGTATCTTCGGTAAGAGCGCGAACGCCAGTGCGTGAAGAAAGGGAAGTGAACGGCTCATTGAAAGCAATGTGACCGTCAACGCCGCTACCGCCAAGGAAGAGATCAATTCCGCCGTAGGAAGCAATCTTGTCCTCATAGCGCTGACACTCAGCTTCTAAATCTTCAGCCATACCGTTTAAAATGTTTATATTTTCAGCGGGAATGTCAATATGATTAAAGAAATTATCGTGCATAAAATACCAATAGCTTTGGTCATGCTCACGCGGAAGCCCGACGTACTCATCCATATTAAATGTAACAACATTCTTAAATGTAACCTTACCGGCTTTGTTCATAGCAATTAAGTTCTTGTAAACGCCAAGCGGGGAAGAACCGGTAGGGAGACCGAGCACGAAAGGACGGTTTTCCTTGTGGTTGTTGATAGCATCGGCAATATGTGCCGCTGCCCAAGCGCTCATTTCTTCATAGTCATTTTTGATGATAAGTTTCATTCTTGATCACTCTCCATAATGAATTTGAGTTTAACTCTGCGTTTAATTATATACCTCTCAATTTTATTTGTCTATACTTTTGAAGAAAAAAATTATGACAAATTTTTTACACTTTTGTGCAAATTCGAAAATGATAGTTTGTTGTTGCAAGGAATATAGCAATGTGATAAAATTAAATAAATACGAGGTGATAATATGGTTTCAATTATAATTCCCGTTTATAACAGGGAAGATTACCTTGAGGAATGTATAAGCTCTGTTTTTGCACAGACTTATAAAGATTTTGAAATAATTTTAATTGATGACGGCTCGACTGATAATACGCTTAGTATCTGCCAAAGCTTAATCGAAAAAGATGAGCGTATTAAGCTTATTAAGCAAGAGCATGGTGGAGTGTCAAACGCCCGAAATAGCGGCCTTTCTGCAGCAAACGGCGAGTATGTTTTCTTCCTTGACAGCGATGATGTAATACATCCGTTTCTGCTCGAAGCTCTGACATCAGCGCTTGACAGCACTGGTGCGGGTATGGCGGGAAGTGCTGTTGCAAATGTGCCCCCGGAGTATTGGCATATGGTTTCGGAAAAGTGCAGTGAGGACATATCAAAGGAATGGACTCTTCATACCTTTGATGAGAGCATTGAGCTTGCTTGCGTCGGTGGAACACCGATAAGTGTTCTCGGCGGAGTTATGATGAGAAGAGATCTTATCTGTGACACAAAGTTTCGCTCCGATTTTTATATAGGTGAGGATTTCTTATTTATCTATGAAAATTTAATTAAGGAAACAAGCACAATTTTTCTGAATAAGAAGCTCTATTATGTTCGTCTGCACGAGAATAACAGCTCGTGGGACTACAATTATTCCGGCTTTCACAATCGCTTTAAACGCAGGGAATTCGTTTGGAAGAGTGAGGAAAAG
>JAZPZP010000151.1:0-3402 GCA_045544695.1 Eubacteriales bacterium
CGAATGCAGGTAAATCTTCACTTACTAATCAGATTTTGGGTGAAGAGCGCGTTATCGTAAGCGATGTTCCGGGTACTACCCGTGACGCGGTTGACTCTTATTTCGAAAATGAACACGGCCGATACAATATCATTGATACCGCAGGTATTCGAAGAAAATCGCGCGTTAACGATGAAATTGAAAAGTTCTCGGTTCTTCGTTCAACTCTTGCTGTTGACAGAGCGGATGTTTGTCTCATAATGATTGATGCTACCGAAGGTGTTACCGAGCAGGATACAAAGGTTGCAGGTATTGCACACGAGGCAGGAAAAGCATCAATTATCGTTATAAACAAGTGGGATTTAGTCGAAAAAGATGACAAAACCATGCAGAAGATGACGGAAGATGTGCGTCGTGAGCTTGCGTTTATGCCATATGCGCCGATTCTGTTTATTTCTGCAAAAACAGGTCAACGAGTACACAAACTTTATGAGCTTATAAACCACGTATATGAAATGAGTTGTATGCGCGTTACAACGGGTATGCTCAACAATGTTTTAGCTGATGCAACCGCGCGTGTTCAGCCGCCGACAGATAGAGGTAAGAGACTTAAGGTTTATTACATTACACAGACAGGTGTTAAGCCACCGAACTTCGTTATGTTCTGTAATGACGCTGAGCTTTTCCATTTCTCATATCAGCGCTATTTAGAGAATCGTATCCGCGAGGTGTTCGGGCTTGAAGGAACACCAGTAAGGATTGTTATTCGCCAGAAAGGAGATTCTTAGTAATGGAACTTTGGCTTAAATATGTTATTGTTATCGTTATTGCATATCTTCTTGGAAGTCTTAACTTCTCGATTATTATTTCTAAGGCTCTTATGGGTCGCGATATAAGAAGCTACGGCAGCGGAAACGCAGGAAGCACTAATTCATACCGTATGATGGGCGGAAAAAAAACTCTTATCGTTATGCTTGGTGACCTTTTAAAGGGCATTGTTGCAGTGCTTATCGGTGGTGCTATCTTTGGCGAGCTTACCGATGGTCAATTTGGCGGTCTCGGTCAGTTAGTGGCAGGTAGTGCAGTTATCGTAGGCCATATTTTTCCGTTGTATTTTGGATTTAAAGGTGGTAAGGGAATTCTTACTGCAGCAGCGGTTTTCGGGGTTTTTGATATAAGAATTCTTGCGATTATTTTAGGAACATTTATCGTTGTAGTTTTAATTTGTAAGTTTGTATCTCTCTCATCAATTTGTGCTGCAGCGGCACTTCCTGTTGCGGCTGCGATTTTCTATGGTGTTCCGTCAACTGAGTTCTTTATTTGCTTACCACTCGGATTGCTTGTAATTTTTATGCACCGTTCAAATATTGTTAGACTTGTTCGCCGCGAGGAGAGCAAGTTTTCGTTCAAGAGAAAGGGTGACAAGTAATGAAGGTTATGGTATTAGGCAGCGGTGGCTGGGGCTCAGCACTCGCAATAATGCTTTCCCAGAATAACCACGATGTCACGCTTTGGTCTTTTATGCAGGAAGAGTATGAAAATTTAGAGCGTGATCGTGAAAATAAGCAGTTTTTACCGGGTGTTAAGTTTCCAGATAACTTAAAGCTTACTTGTGATATGTCACTTGCAGGGGAGAACCAGCTTATCGTTATGGCAACCCCGTCCTTTGCGGTTGCAAGTACAGCAAAGAAACTTGGTGAATACATTAAAAAAGGCACGATTGTGGTTAATGTATCTAAGGGAATTGACAGAGAAAGCGGAAAGCGATTGAGCGAAGTAATTGAGGATGCGGTAGGTGATATTGCTGATGTTGCAATTCTTTCCGGACCGTCACACGCAGAAGAGGTAGGTCGCGAAATTCCGACAACTGTTGTCGTTGCATCCAAAAAGCGCAGCGTTGCAGAAACCGTTCAGGATGTTTTTATGAACGAAAGATTTCGAGTTTATATAACTCCGGATATGATAGGTGTTGAGCTTGGTGCAGCACTTAAAAATGTTATCGCCCTTGCTGCTGGAGTTTGCGATGGTATGGGTCTTGGCGATAATACAAAGGCAGCACTTATGACGCGTGGACTTACTGAGATGGCGCGCTTAGGAGTAGCGCTTGGCGGTCAGAGTGAGACATTTGCCGGTCTTGCGGGAATCGGCGATTTAATCGTTACCTGCACATCTATGCATTCGAGAAATCGCAGAGCAGGTATTTTGATTGGCGAAGGTGTATCGCCGAAAGAG
Source organism: Eubacteriales bacterium (assembly GCA_045544695.1). Taxonomy (GTDB): domain Bacteria; phylum Bacillota; class Clostridia; order Oscillospirales; family JAAYXM01; genus RGIG7332. The sequence continues at coordinate 2,212 of JAZPZP010000151.1, forward strand.
GCTGTTGAAAAAATCGGCGCAGTTGTTGAAGGATATTATGCAACTCAGACCGGAATGATGCTTGCGGAAAAGGCGGGTATCGAAATGCCGATAACCAAGGCGGCTTATGATGTTTTATATAATAATAAATCACCTCGTGATATGATGATGTCGCTTATGACACGCGGCAAAAAGAGCGAAACCGAAGAGGTTTGGATGAAGCATATTAAGTGGTAATAAAAAAGAAGTAGGGTAACCTACTTCTTTTCTTTTACCATTTGCAAATATTCTAAATATTCAAATCCTAAATCCTCGTAAAGTGCGCGGGCACGCAGGTTGTCTTTGGCGACCTCTAATCGGAAACGCATTGCTTTATCCTTGTATTCTTCGAAAATTTCATTAAAAAACGCTCTGCCTATTCCTTTTGAACGGAAGTCGGGCTTTATATATAAATCCTCAATAATAACAACCAAGCCGCCGACTTCGGAGCTCCAGGAAAATGAAATGTGTGAAAATCCGGCGATTTTGTCATCTTGTTCAAATATAAGTACACGGATATATGGATTTTCTTTCATCGCTTCATTGAAGGTGTTGATTGAATATTCTTGCGGAATGGAATGACTTACCGCATCACTGCAGAAAAAGTCATTTGCCATAGCAAGGTATTCTTCACGGTCATTTAACATAATGCTTCTGGTTTTCATTTAAACATCTCCTGTATGTCATTAAAATAAGTTTATTTTCATAGAATTTAAACGAAAGGGGATTTATATGTGAAAAGTGGCTTTGTTATAAGACTTATAATAGCAATAGTTATTGTTTTATCTGCGATTGTGCTAAAAAACTTCTCGGGCGACTTGCCTGACAAAATAGCAAATGTAGTCAACGGTGAGATAGATTACGAAGAAGCGGTGAGTGCCATAGGAGAGGCGGTATCGGGCGAAGAGGAGATAATAGAAGTATTTGAAGAAGAGACAATTGAGAGTGCTGAAGATATTGAAGCGCTCTCTTTTAAGATGAGCACTGAAGAATTGTCAGACGATACAAAGGCAGAAATCTTCAGAATACCGCCGCCAAGCTATTGCAGTTATGAAAAAGTAAATATAAATTTTTCATATACTGCACCGCTATACGGAACGATTACTTCAAAATTTGGCTATCGAGATCATCCGATAATTGATAATGCAAGTTTCCACACAGGGATCGATATAG
>JAZPZP010000152.1:0-8485 GCA_045544695.1 Eubacteriales bacterium
ACTTCCGTAATTTTTACAGTTTTAACTCTATTCTTTAAATCTTCATCCGTTTTAACACGTACTAAAACATAATTTTCCGAATGGCCTTGCCAGAAGCCCTCTTCTTGCTCTTCAAAAAGCACCGAAAGCTCCTTTCCTATCTGCTCATTCAAGTATTTTTCCTGCATTTTATCTGCAACTGATGCCGCAGTTTCCGCGCGCTTTTCCTTTTTGGAATTAAGCACTTGATCAGGCATCGTTGCTGCAGGCGTTCCCTCGCGCTTGGAATACGGGAAAATATGCATCATTGAAAAATCGCACATTTCAATAAATTCGAGCGTTTTTGAAAATTCAATCTCGTCCTCTCCGGGGAATCCGACAATCAAATCCGTTGTTATTGCACAATTTGGAAACGCATCTCTTAACATCTTAACCGATTCAAAATACCTTGCAGTGTCATACTTTCTCTTCATTCTCAAAAGTGTTTCATCGCATCCGCTCTGAAGGGATAAATGAAACTGGGGGCATAAGTTTTTATAATCCTTTAAGCTTTCGCAAAATTCCGGATCTATCGTTCTTGGTTCAAGCGAGCCTAAGCGAATTCTTACCGTCGGAACCGCTTTGCAAAGCTCAGCTATAAGAGTTGATAATTTAAGTTTCGGCTTTAAGTCAACACCGTATGACGAAATTTCAATTCCGGTAACAACTATCTCTTTATAACCCTCGTCTGCTAATCTTTTTACTTCTGAAACCGCCCTATCAAGCGGCATTGAGCGAATCGGGCCACGGGCATACGGAATAATGCAGTATGTACAGAAATTAACACATCCGTCCTGCACCTTAAGCATTGCACGTGTATGGTGCATAAGCCCTCCCGCGGGCAAAACTTCAAATTCACGGCGAGAAAGCGCCTTATCAACATTTTTTAACTTAATTTTCTTCTCTCTTGCGCTTTCAACTGCTTCAATTAATTCATTTTTATCATTAGTGCCGAAAACTATATCGACGCCTTCAATCTGACTTGCCGTCTCAGGCTTCGTCTGCGAAAAGCAACCGCACACGCATATTACCGCAGCCTTTGCACGACGCACCGTCTTTCTTATAAGCTGACGCGACTTTTTATCACTTACCGCGGTTACACTACAGGTGTTGATAACATACGCATCCGCCTCTTCCAAAAAAGCTACAACCTCGTGACCGCGCTCTTTTGCGATAATCTCAAGTGCCTGCGTTTCAAATTGATTCACTTTACATCCAAGTGTTGCAAACGCAATTTTCATAAGTAAACTACTCCCAAAAAATTAACCTTATTTATATTATAAAGTATTTAGGCAAGGTTTATCAACACTAATTTTTAAATAAGCTTTTTATTTTCTCAAAAAAGCTGACTTTTGGTGGAATTCCAACATCCTCACCTGCCAAAAGATCCGCTGTTGCTATCACTTCATCGCCATTCAAAATCCGCGCCTCACCTATTTTTTCACCTTTGCTTATCGGTGGATAGCAAAAATGAGGGAGATATATTTCGCATTTCGCATCCACATCATTTTTCATTACTGTCGAAAACTCATTTTCAATGATTACGGGTACTTTTAAATTCATTCCCGCAATCGAGACCGATGACACTATTTCTCTTCTTGCATACGCCTTGAATTTATGAAAATTATTAAACCCGAAGTCAAATAAATTCAAATGATCATCCCAATCATTCGGGTCACTTAGTGTTACCGCAACAAGGCGTAAGTCATCCTGAATTGCGCTCGACACAAGGCATCTGCCCGCCGCTTTTGTGTATCCCGTTTTTACGCCATCCACCGTTTCGCTCATTGAGAGTAATTTATTGTGGTTTGTAAAGCTTCTTCCCTCGGCTGTATAATTCTTGGTTGATACAATTTCGCGAAATATATCATTTTTCATTGCATATGCAGTAAGAATAGCCATATCACGCGCGGTTGACTGATGCTCATCATTTGGAAGACCGTGCGGATTTTTAAAGGTTGTATTCTTCATGCCGAGTTTCTCTGCCTTTTCATTCATAAGGAAAACGAAGCTATCTATATCCCCTCCCACATGTCGCGCAAGCACTTCTGCAGCGTCATTCCCTGAGCGCAGCATAAGACCGTAAAGAAGAGTTTTTACGCTTATTTTCTCCCCCTCTTTTAAATAGAGTGATGTACCCTCAACTCCCACCTGCTCGGCTTTAACGGTAATAATATCATTAAGCTCCGCGTTTTCAAGCGTTAAAATTGCGGTCATAATCTTTGTCGTCGATGCAATCGGGCGTCTTTCGTCTGCATTTTTTTCGTAAAGAACGTTACCATAATCTGCATCATATAAAATAGCTGATTTTGCTGAGGTTTCAATAGCTAAACTTTGGAAAGAAATAACCGCGCACATAAAAATAATTAAACTCAATTTTTTCATATTATCACCCGAGTTTAGTCTATGTCGCGAAAAAATTAAAAATGCCTTTGCAGATGCAAAGGCATTTTATTTATTCTTCTGTGTTTTCTTTCTTAAAGCAATCCTTAATCTGACCGATAACATCCGGCACCATTTCAACAATTCTGTCAGCAGTTGAGTTAGGTGCTGTTGCCATCGGAAGAAGGCGAACATTTTCTCCGTTTACAATTAAAAATGCAACCGGAGTAATGGTAGCTCCTGCACCGGCACCGCCACCGAATTTAATACCATTCTCTGGCTTCTTGCCGAAATCCGAGCCGCCGGACGCAAAGCCAAAAGATACCTTTGAAACCGGAATAATGCTGATTCCCTCGCTCGTTTGAATCGGAGTTCCGATAATAGTATTAACATCAAGCATTGTTTTAATTTTTTCCATAGTAGTTGCTAAAACATCGTTAAGTGCATGATCTGCCATTTTAAATCTTTCCCTTCTTTTGTTTTATAAAGTTCGATAAAAGTATAATTCCAAGATAAAGTATCTGCCAAATTGCAATTGAAACTTTCGCCGAAAGTATTGCTATAGCTTCAGTCGCCTCAAAATCAGCATTCACTTCAATATCTTTCTTCTTAATTTTAAAATTATTCTCCAAAACCGGAAGAAGTATCCCAACTCCTGCAGCGGATGAACCAAACATCATTGCAGTTTTAAACGCATCGTCACTTGCAAGTGTTATTTTCCCGTAAAGCTTATCAATCCTGATACTCTTAATTGCAGGAGAAAGAGTTTTGAGCGCACTCAAAATTATGTCTTTAAGACTTTCAAGTGAGCCGCCCTTCTTTTCACTCTTCGGAACAGTTTCTTTTTTTACGCTTTTAACCTTCTTTTCAGGCGGAATTTTTATTTTAAAAAACAAAATTCGAAGCTCGGCGGAAACTCCGTCCTCGTCATAAAACGCTAAAAATTTAATGCGTACAAGTAAAATTAGTATAGCAAGAAGTAAAAGGCAAAGAAGTATTTTCACGCCTTAAGCCTCCTCCGTCTGCATAAAAGTAAGCTGTTCCGTACCGTCTTCCTCAAATTCGGGAAGCGGGGGTAAATCGTCAGTATTAGAAAGGCCGAATGTACGCAAAAAGTCCTTAGTTGTTTTAAAGAGCATCGGTCTTCCCGGAACATCCAAACGACCTGATTCTTCAATAAGGCCCTTTTCAAGAAGTGTTGAAACTGAATAAGTACTGTCAACTCCTCTGACCTGCTCAATATATGCACGCGTTACCGGCTGACGGTATGCGACAATCGCAAGCACTTCCAAAAGTGCCGGAGAAAGGCGCGCAGCACGCCTTGTTTCTAAAACAGTTCGGATTTTCTCGGCATATTCGGGTGCCGAGCACATTTGAAGAGTTCGCTCTAAGCGAATAACGCGTATTCCGCGTTTTTCAAAGCTATATGAATCCATTAAATTCTGAGCAATTCTTTCAACGGTCTCCGACTCAACATCAAGTGCATCCGCGATTCGGTCAATTGAAACCGGGTCGCCTGCTGCAAAAAGTATCGCTTCTATTTCGCGTTCAATTTCTTTTATTTCCATACTTACTCCTTATCGGAAAGACTGATATTAGGATCTTCCGATTCATCAAGTCTTATTTTTCCTGATTTACAAAGCTCGAGCACTGCAAGGAAGGTTGCAACGACCTCGGAGCGCGTTTTAACCTTCTTAAAGAGACTTTTAAATCCAACCTTGCCAATCTCTAAAATTCGCTTCAAAACAAAAGCAACCTTTGCAGATACCGAATAAACCTCGCGACCGACAATACCCGTAAAATTACTTACAGGCGGCGGAAGCGCATTATCCGCTCTCTCAAGCATCCTGACAATCGCATTTGCAAGGTCTGCCTTATCATGCGTAAATCTATAGGTTTTATCAGGTTCAATATTCTCAGGCTCTTTGACGAAAATATCTCGGCCTACTTCAAATCTGCGAGAAAGCACTCCGCTTACTTCCTTAAACTTCTGATATTCCAAAAGCATCTGGACAAGCGTTTCACGCGGATCATCCTCTTCTTCGCTCTCGTCATTGCGCGGCAAGAGCATTTTAGATTTAATATACAATAGTTGTGCACTCATCGCGATAAATTCACTCTCGACATCAAGATCGCGAATTTCCATCTGCTCGAGAGCGGCATCGTATTGCTCCAATATCTCGGCAATCGGAATATCGTAAATATTAACTTTATTCTTCGAAATGAGGTGCAGCAGTAAATCAAGCGGTCCCTCAAAAGCCGAAAGATGATATTGAATTTCCGTCATCTTAAAACCCCACAATAAAAAATAATCCGTCTAAAACGAGGCCCCTAAGCCAGGTAATAATGTTATCAAAAAACGGTATATTAAGCAGAATATAAAGCACAATAAAGCCGTACTGCTCATACTGCATAATTCTAAAATAAATGCGCTCAGGTAAAATTGAATTTAAAATTTTCGACCCGTCAAGTGGCGGAATCGGAATCAAGTTAAATATCGCAAGGCCGACATTTAACGATACAAAAATCACAACAAACTGCACGATAGCAAATAATATCTCACCCATAACGCCAATCGGCATCGGAATATAAACAAAAATTTTATAAACAAGAAGACCAACAAGCGCAAGTAAAAGATTGCTCGCAGGGCCGGCAAATGCAGTAAGTGCCATACCTAATCTTCTGTTTTTAAAGTAATACGGATTAACAGGCACAGGCTTTGCCCAGCCAAATCCAAACACAATCATCGCGATAAGACCGAAAACGTCGATATGCTTAATCGGATTAAGCGTAAGCCTGCCCGCATTTTTAGCAGTCCGATCACCGAGCAAATACGCGACAAACCCGTGCGACATCTCGTGCAAAACGATAGTCAAAAACGCCGCAGGGATGATAAGCCAATTTAGCCCTTCAAATAAACTTGCAATTCTTTGCGAAATCATAATGGACATTTCCTCTCATTCTCTGCCCCTTTTTACCTATTATACCAATTTTAAAAGTAAATTACAACTTTTTTTACAATAAAAGCAAATATATAATAAACATTGACTTTTTTATGCAAATATAATAACATTACAGATAAAGAGGTGGTATCACTACAAAATCAATTAAACAAATATTTGTCAATAAACTTTCAACTTTAGCCAATCAATATTTATACTAAAATAAAACCACCCCGCCTAATGCAGGGTGGTTTTACTTCAATGACAGATCATATATCTATCATTTTTATAAGAAAAGAGGTCCTAGCACGTTGCACCAGTGCTTGTTCTTTTTCTTCATCTGTTATTTTTTGTTCTCTGAGCTCCAAATATTCTTTTAAAAGTCTATATATTTCAAAACTATTAGTTATATTGGAAATGCTATATTCTTTATTTGATAAAGTTATAAAGCACAGAGTATGTTCATTTATAAGAGCAATATCTTTCAGTTGTACAAGCGGTATTTCAAAACAAGAATTACTTTTGCCTGCATTTGTTCGCCCGTAAATGTTCTTTTGCGTAATAATCACTCTGCCTATGCGTGTATTAAGTAAGTACAACGCGGTAAAAATACAGGCACCCGATAAGCCGAGCAAAATACCTTCACCTAACTCCAGTGAATTTTCTACTTCCTTGTACATCCATGCCATAATGAATAAAAACAGCAGAGATAAAAGCAGTAAAACAAGAATCAAAACGCTATATGTTCTATCCGTTTTACCTCTTATCAAAACCATTTCGTTCTCAAGCATAGTTTTCTCCCATAAAGCGAATTACTGTTATATTATCATTATAGACATTTTGCATCTAATTGTCAATAGTAATTTTCCATCTATAATATAATTTATTGGGTGATAAAAATGAATTTAACTTTTGGCGAAAAAATCAAAAATCTTCGCGAAGACGCAAATTTAAACCAAACCCAGCTTGGAGAAGCTGTCAATGTGACCCAGCGCAAAATTTCTTATATCGAGTGCAACAAATACGAGCCAAGCATTGATGATATCATTGCTTTGTGCAACTTTTTCAAGGTTTCTGCAGATTATTTACTCGGTATAAAAAGAGGCTTTAAATACCCAGAAAGATAAAAAATCCGGTACGAAAAAATTCGTACCGGATTTTTTATTATTTTTCTTTAATAAACCAACTTCTTTTGCAGTCTGCTTAAAGTATGCGATGTCCTGACGAACAAACCACTGACGGTCACCGCCGCGCGGAGCTTCGATACCGATAGGTCCGTTGTAACCAACATCAGCAAGCTTCTTTAAGTATATGCGATGATTGATTTCACCGTCTGATAACGCTGTCGGGAAACGATTTCCTCCAATTGAGGATGAATTCTTAAGATGTGTATAGAAGAGCTTATCGCCGTAGATATCAATTGTTTCCTCAACAGTTGGGATGTTAATGAAGTATACGGTATTGCCATAGTCCATATTAACACCGACTGCCGGTGAATCGATCATATCAACAAGCTTGCGAGCCGGCTTCGGTGTATCGTGAATATACACCATATGAGTCTCAAAAGCAAGCTTCATACCGATCTTTTCGCACTCTGCGCCAACCTTTTTAAAGGTTTCAGCGGTATATTTCCACTGCTCCTCAGTTGCAACCATTGAACCCATTAAGTTATAATTGCCGTTAGCTTCCGGATTCTGAACACCATCACCAAACGCGTTGCAAACGGTAGTTCCGCAGATTTCTTTAGCCTTTTTGAAAAATGCAACTGCATCTTCAACTGCCTTTGCACGAACTTCAGCATCCGGATCTGAGCAGCCATTTACGCCGTAGCCGAACATAACCATTTTAAGGCCTGATTTCTTCTTAGCCTCAGCAATTGCTTTGAGGTAAGCATCAACATCTTCAAAGCCAATCGGAAGTCTCGCGCGGAATTCAACACCGTCAAATCCCCATTCAACTGCTTTCTGGCAGATTTCGTCAACACTCATTGAAAGCGTGTTAAATGCTCTCTCTGCATAGTTGATGTGCATGATAATTGGATTGTTCATTTTTTAAAACACCTCTATTTTCTTATTTATTTAAATAGACCACTTTACCTGTCTTTGATGACTCATAAATCGCGAGGATAATCTCAACAGGACGCGCTCCATCATACTGAGTAATTGTCGGCGCACGATCGTTGTGTATCGCGTCAACCAAATCATTAATCTGTCTGCAATGGCCTTTTATGCCAAAACAAGTCGGATCATTTGCAGAGCTTGCAACTTCGCTTGTTGGCTTTTTCGTAATCTCCGGCTGTTCCATACCTTCAACATTCCATTCGACAATAAACTCGCCTTCCATTAATACGCTACCGTTTGTACCGCTTATTTCAAGCGTTCTCTCCTTACCCGGAGAAATCGAAGTCGTACCAACAATCTGGCCAAGTGCGCCGTTTTCAAATTCCAAAATTGCAACCGCGGTATCTTCAACTTCAATATCGCGCGCAAGAGTTCTCGCAATCGCCGAGACGGACTTGACCGGTCCCATTATGTACTGCATAACATCAATGCCGTGAATACCCTGATTCATAAGAGCACCGCCGCCGTCCATCTTCCAGGTACCGCGCCAGCCACCGCTTTTATAATATTCAGGTGAGCGATAGTATTTCATGCTCAGATCTGCAACGACAACCTTACCCACAAGGTTTTCATCAACGATTTTCTTAAGAGTCTGCACACCCGGAGTAAATCTCATCTGCGACACAACAGACATCTTAACTTTATTTTCCTCACAAGCCTTTAAAATGTCAGCAATCTCGTCATTGGTAATCGCCATAGGCTTTTCAACAACGATATGCTTACCTGCCTTCGCCGCCTGAACTGCAAGCGGTGCATGAAGACCACTTGGAGTACAGATACATACCGCATCAATCTCGTCACACGCAAGAAGCGCATCAACGGAATCAAACGCTTTTACATTGTATTTCTCGGCAAAAGCAACTCTTGACGGCTCATATACATCGGTAACACCGTAAAGCTTTGCACACTTGTTTTCGCCAATCGCCTGCGCGTGCCAATTCGAAATAACACCGCAGCCTATAATACCGAAGTTAATTATTTTACTCATCCAAACTTCCCTCACCTTTACTTTTATAAGGCTTC
>JAZPZP010000153.1:0-7707 GCA_045544695.1 Eubacteriales bacterium
ATCAGCATACGGCATAAAATATGAGCACTCAAGCGGAGTCAGAATTTTATCTATGTTCGGCGCGTCCATATAATGCCACGCAGGCTGGAAGAAAATTGTTAAATCAAGATTCTTTGCATCAGAAATCATATCAGGTGATAAGAAATCTGCGTGAACGATTGCATGGCGACCGTTTTCGGTATTACCGACCTCTTTATATGCTTTGATGAGCATGCGTGAAGCGGATGTACCTACGCAGTGAGCACAATACTGTAAATTTAATTTCTGAGCAAGGCGGATTGAATCGAAAAGCACAGGGACATCTGTAACAAAATTTCCGCGCCAGGTTTTCTTATCAACACCGTCTAAGCTGAAAATAGTGGAAAGACCGTTATACTCGCCATCCATATACGACGTTGCGGTGAGAATTCCGCCGTCAACATTATCTTTAATAAAGCAGAGGCGGTTGAATTCGGTATTTGCATTTGAAATACCGCTTATATCTTTTTCAAACTCCTCGTGCTTATCTTTCGTCGGTACAGGCAAAGTGTAGCGCATACGAACGGTCTGTCTGCCCTCAGAATATAATTTTTCAACGGCATTTATACCGGGGATGTGAGATTTCGGCTCTAAAATAGAGGTAAAACCATTTTTATTATACTCTGCCATCACTTCAGTGACTGCATCCTCAAGCGGTTTTATCTTACGAGTTGGGTAGTAGCGTACCAAGAGTAAGAAACAGTTTAGCAGAACACCTGTCATTTCACCGTTTTCGTCGTACATAATTCTGCCGCCGCGCGGAAGATTAGTTAAATCGAGCGAGTTTAAAGCGCAGGTGTTAAGCTGAGCAGAATAGAAACCGTCAACCGCAACGGGATGATTTGGAGCAATTGCGTCAAGCTCTTCTTTTGTCGGATAGCGGAGCTCATCTAAGCGGAGCGGATAGGTGTTTTTATAACCAATCCAGGTGCCCTCAGGGAGTGTTGCGACCTTTTTCTTTAAATCGCAAAGTAGCTCTGCAACCGATGTAGGAATAAATAATTCTCCATCTCCTTCGCTGTCTGCCGCCATAAAGGCGTGCGCGTGGGTGTCGTAAAGACCGGGGATTACGCACTTGCCTTCAAGGTCATATAAGTCAGCATCAGGATAACGCGAAATGATATCATCACCGCCGAGCTCGACGATTTTACCACCACAGACGACCATTGCAGAATAAGTGTTTAACGACTCGTCCATCGAATGAATCTTGCCATTATAATAAAGTGTAGTCATTTTATCACCACTTACTTCGTAATCTTGCGAGCCTCGAGATAGAAACGCTTGTCATAAGCATGACCCATAGAGAAGGTCTTACGCGGGAGCGCACCGTCTAAAATAACGGTCGGGAAGAGCTCTTCCTTTGCCATCGGCGGGAGTAAGAAACCGATATTGTTCGGATCACGAGAAAGCTCTTCAACGACATCGTCGCCGTGGATATAGTCAACTCTTCCGCCATTTTCAGCAATATAATCGTCGATAAACTTCTGAAGAGTACCGACAGCAAGGTTTGTAGGCGCGTTTTTAACATAAACGGTCTTCTTTTCGCTGCCTGCAACATAAACAAAGCTCTGACCCTCGTCGCCGAGTTCATAGTATTTTGAAAGAGCATCGAGCATAGCCTTCGGGTCGATATCAAAAACAACACGGTGAATCGGCTCGAAAACGAGAGATGCATCGTGAACGTTGGTAAGCTCAACGAGAGCATAGCGAGCGGGATGATTTAATGCATCATCGCCAATTTTATTCTTAATGCGTGTGTAGCACTCCTTAGCGGTCGCGAGAGAATGGTTACCATCGCCGACTGCGAAGGTGAGAACACCTTTATCGCGTGACACATTATACTTATTATAAAATGCATCAGCATCGGAAAGTGCTGCGATCGCATCGTCAATACGCTTTGCAGCCGCATCGTCAACGATATAACCGCGGATTGAACCGCTGTCCTGCATAAGAGTAAAGTCGTAAGCGAGCTCGAAACGACTTTTTTCACTCTCAAGCGGCTCGATAACTGTCTTGTCGCCATCGTCGATAAGAAGCATAATATGCGGAAGCTCGAGCGATGCATTTTCACGAACGCGAACACGAGGCGGAATGCGCTCAAGAACAGTTCCTTCGGTAGCACGAATTGCGGTCTGAGAACCCTTGTTATAGTCGTAATCTTCAAGGTCAACAACACCCATAAGACCGTGACGGACAACGCCGTTTTTCTGAGTGCGCTCGACATATATGTATTTTCCATTAATTTCGCGGAAAATATCATTTGATAAGTAGCTGTTCATTGTGCTGTTGATACTCTCAATTCTGTCGGCAACATCGTCGCCTTCGAGATAAATTTCAGGTAAAGTAATGCGGAGAGTTGAAGGGGAGTCTTTAACAAAAGCCTCGACCTCATCCCAATACTCCGGCTGTGATGTGTACTGATCACAAGCAACAACGCTCCACTTAGATAAATCCGAAGCCTTTGGAATTAAAATATCGCCCTGTGAGAAAGTTTTTTTGCTCATATATTTATCCTCCTTGGTTTTTTCAAACTTATACAAATATTATACTTCAAATGGGGAATAATAGCAACGATGTTTGAATAAATTTTGTATTGCATTTTAAATTTATTTATGCTATAATTCGCTATAATAAAATATTGCTTCGGTGGGGGAGTAGTTGGCGCATAAATTTTATGCGTGTCAAGTCAACAATCGTGCTTGCGAAAAATTCGCATTCTGGCTTGTCTTAAATAACCAGACTCACATATAGTTTTATAGCTATATGTGGGTCTGTTTTTTATTGTGAATAGGGGAAGCAGATCGCAATCTTTGATTGCGTTATCGGCTCAGGTTCTTATTTTTAAGGAGGAATTTTAAATGGCGTATTATCTGAAAAGCGCGCAAGAAGCTTTAGACGAAATTGGCGTTGATGTCAATTTAGGTTTGAATGCGACGCAAATTGAAGAAAATGCAAGGAAGTACGGTAAAAATGAATTTACGCGCGAAAAACCGCGTTCCTTTCTTGGAAGAATCATTGATTCGTGCAAGGAGCCGATGGTATTGCTTCTCATTATCGCGGGGATAATCTCGGTTGCTGTAAATGTAATTCGTGCATTTATAGGTGGGCACGCAGATATAATCGAGTGTGTAGGAATTTTTGTTGCCATTGCACTTTCGGTTATAATTACGGTTGTCATGGAGGGCAGGAGCGCTAAGGCATTTGAAGCACTCAATGCTATGAAAGAGAACATTCAAGTTAAGGTTCTGCGTGGCGGCAAGGTGCAAATGATTTCGCAGAGCGAACTTGTTGTCGGAGATATCGTTTATATTGAAACGGGCGACAAGCTCTCAGCGGACGGAAGACTGATTGCATCAACGGAACTTAATGTTGATGAATCATCGCTTACCGGAGAATCCTTGCCGGTTAAGAAAAACGCCGAGGTCGTAATTGTAAACGAAAAAACTGCGGTTGCAGACAGAGCTAATATGCTCTATTCGGGAACTTTTATAACGGGCGGCAGCGGCATTATGGTTGTGACGCAGGTCGGCGACAGTACCGAGTTTGGTAAAATTGCGAAGGAACTTACAAATACAGATAATACATCAACTCCGCTTCAGGAAAAGCTCGCAAAGCTTGGTAAGATTATAGCGTTTGTCGGAATTGGAATTTCGATTCTCGCGTTTGTAATTCAAATTGCGTTCTTTGTTGCTCGAGGGGAAGCTTCGTTTTTGACAATAAGTGAGGCGTTTATAACAAGTATCGTGCTTATTGTTGCAACCGTTCCTGAAGGATTACCGACAATCGTTGCAGTGTCACTTGCAATAAATGTTATTAAGATGTCAAAGAAAAATGCGCTTGTCAAGAAGATGGTTGCGAGTGAAACGGTCGGTTGTATAAATGTTATTTGCTCGGATAAAACAGGAACACTTACGGAAAACCGTATGACTGTCGTTGAGGTTTGCGATGCGAATGGCAAATGCGAGCCTGAAAAGTTAGAAAAATTTGAGTTTATACAGAATTTTGCGATAAACAGTACTGCAAATGTTGAGGGTACTGAATTTATCGGAAATCCAACCGAATGCGCTTTGCTTGTTGCATTAAATAAAGCAAAGGTAGATTACCGAGCGATAAGAGGCAACGCTAAGGTTGCTCACGCATATCCGTTTTCGTCAGAGACTAAGAATATGACAACAGTTATTAAGGATGAGGGATACTTAGTTTATACAAAAGGCTCGCCGGAGAAAATACTATCCTTCTGCAATATGCCAGATGAACAGAGAGCGTACTTTGAATCGGAAATTGCAAAGCATCAGAGGATGGCGCATCGCGTAATTGGATTTGCACACAGGAAGCTTGAAACCACGCTTGATTTTGAGAATGAGCGTGAGATCGTTGAAACTAATATGATATTCGACGGATTTGTTGCAATAAAAGATCCGTTACGCGCAGATGTGGCGGATGCGGTAATTAAAGCAAGATCTGCGGGAATTGATGTAAAAATGCTTACAGGCGATAATATTGTTACAGCTTCGGCTATTGCTAACGAGCTTGGTATTTTAGATGAAGATACAATTGCTCTTGAAGCATATCAGATCGAAGAGATGAGCGATGAAGAGTTGGCTGAAAAGTTGCCAAGTATTCGCGTTATAGCAAGAAGCACTCCGGGAGTTAAAATGCGTGTTGTAAAAATGCTGAAGAAACTCGGTAATGTCGTCGCGGTAACGGGAGACGGCATAAACGATGCGCCGGCACTTAAGAATGCAGATGTTGGCATAGCGATGGGAATAACCGGCACCGAGGTTTCAAAAGAAGCGAGCGATATAATTTTAATTGATGACTCGTTTAGCACGATTATTCGCGCGACAGAGTGGGGACGCGGAATATATGAAAATTTTATGCGCTTCATTCAGTTTCAGCTGACGGTTAATGTATCCTCGGTAATAGTTATTCTTAGCTCAATTATAGCGGGATTTTCATCGCCGTTCACAGCGCTCCAGCTTTTATGGATAAACCTTATTATGGATGGTCCCCCTGCTCTCACACTTGGTCTTGAGCCGATGCGTGATAATCTTATGAAGCGTAAACCGACACCAAGAAATCGTGCGATTGTAACGCGGGATATGATATCGCGAATTGCGGTGAACGGAGCATTTATTGCCGCTGTAATATTGTTACAGAACTTCACGAATTTCCTCGGCGGAGCAAGCACTGAAGAGTGTAGCAGTATAATCTTCTCTCTATTTGTTGTATTTCAGCTATTTAACGCATTTAATAGCCGTGAGCTTGGCAATGAAAGTATTTTCAAGTATTTACTTAAAAATAAGCTTATGATTTCAGTAACTGCTGTAACGCTTGCATTGCAGATAATTATAGTTCAGTTCTGCGGTGTGATATTTAAAACAGCGCCGCTTAGCTTAACAATGTGGATAAAGATCCTGCTTTGCGGCTTAAGCGTTGTACTGATAGGCGAAATTATGAGACTGATAAAACGCTGTATTTCAAAAAGGAAATAAAAAAACCGGATGGCTAAAAGCCATCCGGTTTTAATCTTTACTGATTAACCCTTAACTGAACCAATCATAACACCCTTAACGAAGTATTTCTGTAACCACGGATATACAGCGATAATCGGGATGATTGAAACAAGGATTGTACCGTATTTGATAGAGTCCTCAGCGAACTTAGTACTCTTAACGGTCTCAGCCATAGTACCCTGTGACTCGTTGATACTCTGCATGATGATCTGACGGAGTATGAGCTGGAGAGGATACTTCTGGTTGTCATTTAAGTAGAGGAGCGGGCCCATGAACTGGTTCCACTGTGCAACTGCAACGAAAAGACCAATGGTTGCAAGAACGGCGGTTGATGTCGGAAGTACGAGGTACCATAAAACACCGATATCATTAAGACCGTCAAGACGACCGGATTCCTCAATCTCAGCAGGATATGCCTGGAAGAAGGATCTCATAATGATCATATTGTATGCAGAGAATGCGTGCGGAATGGTAACAGCCCAGATTGTATCGAGCATACCAAGCCACTTAATAGTGAGGTATAACGGAATCATACCGCCACCGAAGAACATTGTGATAAGAACCAAAATGTTGATCTGCTTACTAAACGGGCAACGCTTCTTACTGAGTGCATAAGCACCTGTGGTGAGAACGAAGAGCGAAGCAAGAACACCAACGATGGTGTATAAAATTGTGTTCTTATAAGCAGTATAAATCATCGGGTCGGATAAAATTTTACCGTAAACCTCGAGGTTGAAGCCCTTCGGCAAGAAAACAACCTCAGCTCTTGTAACAGCAGCCATACTTGAAAGAGAAACTGAAATCATATGGATGAGCGGGAAGAGCATAATGAAAACGATGAACCATAAGAAAATGTTACGTAATAACCAACTGAATGTAAATTTCTTTCCTACCATTTCATTTCTCCTCCTTTACCACAAGCTTGTTTCGGAAACAGTTGCCGAAACCTTATTGGAAATCAATACGAGTGCTAAGCTGACGAGTGAGTTGAAGAGACCAACTGCAGCACCATAGCTCATGTTACCACTTGAACCCATACCGACTTTATAAACATATGTAGAAATAATTTCAGATGTTTCGTAGTTAGTCGGCTGCTGGAAGAGGTATGCACGCTCGAATCCAATGTTGAAGATTGAACCCATACGAAGAAGAAGCATGGTAACAATTGTCGGAGCGATGGACGGAAGAGTAATGCTCCATACACAACGCATCTTTGTAGCACCGTCAACATAAGCTGCTTCGTAAAGCTGCGGGTCAACGTTTGTTAAAGCTGCAAGATAAACGATAGCACCCCAACCGGTACCTTGCCATACTTCTGAAATAATGTATATTGTTCGGAAGTACCTTGCATCAACCAACATATTCTTCGCACCTTCGAAACCGAGACCGGTTAAGAAGTTTGTAATAAGACCACTGCCCGGTGAGAGAAGCATGGTAAAGAGACCAACAACAACAACCGTTGAATAGAAGTGCGGCATATAGCTGACGGTCTGAACGAACTTCTTGAATGTAACAGCCTGAACTTCGTTAAGAATGAGAGCGAAGATGATCGGGAGCGGGAAGCCCCAGAACAATGAAAGAAGGGACAGTGATACTGTGTTCTTTAAAATACGCCAGAAGAACTTGTATCTAAAGAATCTGGCAAAATGTTCAAAACCTACCCATTCACTACCCATGATACCCTTGAACGGCTTGTAATCCATAAAGGAAATAATGATACCGTACATCGGAAGATAGTAGAACAGAGCGAGACAGATAACTGTCGGAATAGCGAGCATTAAGAGATACTTGCCATTGCTAAGGTTTTTCATAAACTTGCTTTGTTTTTTCTGCGGAACCGGAAGAGCCTCTGCCGGCGCAACAACATTTGGTTTACTCAAAGCGTTCACTCCTCTGTAAGATATGGTTGATGTGCAACTTTTAAAACTCACCAAAATTTAAAAGACACACCAGTTTGTAATTTTTGATAGGTTGATGATTCGGCGAAATGCCCTTGCACAACCTACATATTTATTATACATACATTTTGGGGAATTTGTATGACGAATTGTTTTAGTTATAACAATAAATTCAAATATATATAAAAATAAAGACGAGTTAAAAAAATGGTGATACCAAGAGGAAGAATAAAACAAAATGTGAATAAAACGCAAACAACACGTTAAAAATGTGT
>JAZPZP010000154.1:0-4153 GCA_045544695.1 Eubacteriales bacterium
GACAACCCAAAACTGCAGGCCCGTCAGTTCCGCACGAGACCACCGGTCTATCCGAGGTTCCGCGTGCAGGCGATTCATCCCACGCAGCTGAGGATGACCGTATGGCTCGCGAGCTCGTTGAAGAGAGAAAGCATAACGAAAAGCAGGAGGCTAACAAGCATGTCGGTCAGAAGATTTCTCTCGATGACCTCTTCAGCCAGATTCAGCAGGGTGAAATGAAAGAGCTTAACATCATCGTTAAGGCTGACGTTCAGGGTTCTGCCGAAGCTGTTAAGGCATCGCTCGAGAAGCTTTCAAACGAGGAAGTCCGCGTTCGTGTTATCCACTCTGCAGTTGGTGGTGTAAATGAATCAGATATTATGCTCGCTTCCGCTTCAAACGCAATCGTAGTTGGCTTTAACGTCCGTCCTGACAGTAACGCTTCTGCCGAAGCTGCCCGTTTAGGTATTGATATGCGCATGTATCGCATTATCTACGATTGTATCGAAGAAATGCAGGCTGCTATGAAAGGCCTTCTTGCTCCGAAGTTTAAAGAAGAAGTCATCGGTCACGCTGAAATCCGCCAGACATTTAAGGTTTCAAAGATCGGTACTATCGCAGGTTGCTATGTTACCGACGGTAAGCTCACCCGTAACAGCCAGGTCCGCGTTGTGCGCGACGGTATCGTTATCCACGAGGGCGAACTTGCATCCTTAAAGCGTTTCAAGGACGATGCTAAAGAAGTTTCTTCAAACTTCGAATGTGGTCTTAACATCGAGAAATTCAACGACATTAAGGAAGGCGACATTATTGAAGCCTTTGAAATGGTCGAAGTAAAAGACTAGGAGATAAAAAATGGCAAGTAACAGATTGGGTAGAATAAACGAAGAAATTATGCGTGAGTTAAGTACCCTTATGAGAACTCTTAAGGATCCGCGCGTTAGTGGTGCTATGGTAAGCATCACCCGCGTTGAAGCTACTCCCGATATGCGTTATGCAAAGGTTTTCATAAGTGTTCTTGGCGATGAAAAGGCTCTTTCCGATGCAGTTCGCGGTCTTAAGTCCGCCGCAGGATTCCTGCGTCGCGAATTGTCTGCACGCCTTAATTTGCGCTATACCCCTGAGCTTTCCTTCTCACCGGATGATTCAATAACTCACGGTGCTCACATTATGGAGCTTCTTGAGGGTCTCGATAAAAAATAAGAACCTTGTTGCATTAACAATAAAAATACTATCTCCCTGCCATTTTAGCAGGGAGATAGCTTTAAAAGGAAATGATAAATATGCAGATTACATTTGATTTAGTGATCAATGAGCTAAAAAAACATGATAATTTTCTCATATTGACACACAAAAATCCCGATGGAGATACTTTAGGCTCAGCGGTTGCGCTTTGCCTTTCACTCCGCGCGCTTGGTAAGGTTGCCTTCATTATGCAAAATAGTGGCATTACTCCGCGCTTTGAGGAAATGACCTCACCGCTTATTGCAGAGGATAGCTTTAATCCGAGTTATGTAATCGCGGTTGACATCGCAGCTCCCGATATGATTGCTCGCTCATGCCTTAAATATGCAGATAAAGTAAAACTTGCAATTGATCACCACATATCACACAGGGAATTTGCAGAAAAAACTTATGTTGAGGGCGACAGTGCTGCTTGCGGCGAGATAATTTGGGAAGTAGTCCGCGCACTTAATGTTTTACCTACTCCCGAAATTGCCAAGGCTTCTTATATCGCAATTTCTACTGATACCTCGTGTTTTTTAAACTCAAACACAACCGCGCGCACTCATAAAATCGCGTCCGAACTCTATAGCTTTGATATTGATTTTGATAGCATTCACTGCACATTTTTCGTTGAAAAATCACGCGCTCGCATCAAAATCGAAGCAATTCTCATAGCCGGAATGAATTTTTATTTAGACGGGCAGGTTGCCGTTATGCGTCTTAGCGAAAGTGATATTAAAGAAGCGGGTGCTACCGAAGATGACCTTGACAATATTTCTTCCCTTGCCCGCTCAATTGAGGGCGTTGAGCTTGGAATTTTAGTGCGTCAGATGGGTGATGTGTGCAAAATTTCAATGCGCTCTTCTGATAAATTCAATGCGTCTGAAATCTGCTCACTCTTTGGCGGTGGCGGTCATATTCGTGCTGCAGGCGCTACAATTGAGGGCTCCCCCATTGAAGTTGAAAAGAAGATAATTTCTGCTTTGGAGAAAAAATAAATGAACGGAATTATTATTGTAAACAAACCCAAAGGCTTTACTTCTCACGATGTCGTTGCAAAGCTCCGCGGTATATATAAAACACGCCGAATCGGCCATTCGGGAACTCTTGACCCAATGGCAACCGGCGTTCTGCCCGTTTTTATCGGCAGAGCCACACGCGCGGTCGAGTATGCAACGGGACACGATAAGGTGTATCGCGCGCAGTTAAAGCTCGGCGTTACTACCGATACGGAAGACATAACAGGTGAAATTCTTGAAGAGAAAGACGTATCCGTTTCACTTCCGGAATTTTTAGCCGCAGTTGATTCTCAAATCGGTGAAATTGAGCAGGTTCCGCCGATGTACTCTGCGATAAAGGTCGGCGGCAAAAAGCTTTATGAGCTCGCTCGGGAAGGTGTTGAAGTTGAGCGAAAGGCGCGCAAAATAACCGTTTATTCAATCGAACTTTTAGATTTTGCACCGCCCTATGCAACGCTTACTATTTCCGTTTCTAAAGGCACTTATATAAGAACCATCTGCTCTGATATCGGTAAAAAGCTCGGTTGCGGCGCAACTCTTACCTCGCTCTGCCGTCTGCAGGCCGGTAATTATACGATTGATGATGCGCACGATTTGGATGAAATACAGGAGAAAGTGGAAAAGTTGCTTCTCCCCGTTGACTCGATGTTTTCCGAATATCCGTCTGTAACGATCAATAAAAAAGGCGCTAAAAAAGCTCGCAACGGCGCCGAGGTTGAAACGGATGCTGAACCCGGTAAGACCTTCCGCGTATATGATGAAAACGGTGAATTTTTAATGCTCGCCGAAGTTATTGAGCGCGGCAAAAAAAGATTTTTAAAGACTATTAAAAGCTTTTTCGAGGTGTAAATATGCAAAAGAAGATTGTCGCCCTCGGCTTTTTTGACGGTGTGCATTCAGGGCATGGCGCTCTGCTTTCGCGCGCAAAAAAGCTCGCGGTTTTAAAAAATTCAATATCGGCTGCTCTTCTTTTTGACAGACATCCATCAAGTGTTGTTGGGAAAAATCCCGTTCCGCTTCTTAACACAATGGAAGAGCGCGCGCTTTTAATGACGCATCTTTACGGCATTGACGAGATGCTTCCTCTCGAATTCAATGAGCTTTGTGCATCCCTTCCGTGGGAGAGATTTGCAAAAGAAATATTAATTGATAAGTTCGATGCAACACATCTTGTCGCGGGATATGACTTCCGTTTCGGACACCGCGGTGAAGGAAATGGGGATAAATTAAAGGCTCTTTGCAATAGCTTAAATATCGGCTGTGATATTGTAGAACGAGTTGAAATTAACGGTAAAACGGTAAGCTCAAGCTTAATACGCGAGCTTATTACAGCCGGTGATGTCAAGACTGCCGCTGAGTTTTTAGGCCATAATCACTTTATCTACTCACCCGTTCTTCACGGTGCGGCACTCGGCAGAAGCATCGGCATCCCGACAATCAATCAGCATTTTGAAAAGGATATTTGCGTTCCGCGCTTTGGCGTTTATGTAACAAACGTCCACATTGGTGGCAAAATTTTCCGCGGCGTCACAAATGTCGGCATCCGCCCGAGTGTTGAAAACGACAACATCCCTCGTGCAGAGACGCATATTATTGATTTTCATGATGATTTATATGGCGAAAAAATCGGTGTTGAATTTATTGATATGCTAAGAGACGAAAAACGCTTTGACAGCTTAAACGAACTTAAAAATGCAATAAAGTCAGACATAGAAAAAGCCATCTCTTAAGGCGGTTGGTCGTAGGGATAAATCGCTTAAAAGAGGCATTTTTAGTCCATAACTGCACAAAAAATCTTGATATCCGCCAGATAATCTGCGATTTTGTTGTTTGTTCTGAATCAAAAAATGCACTCTTTAAAGTGCTTTGCAGTTTTGAAATAGGAATTTTTCGTTAAAAGAAAGAACAAAAATCAGGTAATACTGACG
>JAZPZP010000155.1:0-2136 GCA_045544695.1 Eubacteriales bacterium
ATGGCTACGATCCGACTTATATTTCTTTCGCAAAGCGGAGATGAATCTGCGTCCGACATTTTAATTGACAGGTATACATCAACCGTCAGATATCTCGCGCGTCCGTACTTCTTAGCGGGCGGTGATGCCGAGGATTTGGTTCAGGAGGGTATGATTGGTCTTATAAAGGCTATGCGCTCGTACAATGCAGACGAGAAAACAAGCTTTAAGACCTATGCCACTACTTGCATCAAGTCTAAACTTGTTACCGCGCTCAAAACTTCGCTCCGGAAAAAGCACGGGCCGCTTAATCAGTATATTTCCCTTGAAGCCCCTTTCTTTGACAGTAATCCCGAACAAGTAACCTCTGTTGAGTCACTTATCGGAACTGCCGATGATCCGGCTGAATATGTCATCGGTAATGAAGCGTTAGAGGAATTATCACAGATGTTGGATGGAATTTTATCCGGCTTTGAAGCGAAAACGCTTTCTTTATATTTAGAAGGTAGGACTTATCAGGAAATTTCCAAAATTACAGCGAAGCCGCAGAAATCTGTTGACAATGCAGTTCAGCGAATTCGCAAAAAGCTTGTTAATAAGCTTTCAGAAAAAGGTGAAAGCAGGCGTTAATGCCTGTTGGCATAAAACACAAATCAAAGAGAGGGTTCTAAACATGTACGAAGACAAGACATTAGTATGTAAAGAGTGTGGAGCAGAGTTTGTATTCACCGCTGGTGAGCAG
Organism: Eubacteriales bacterium; assembly: GCA_045544695.1. Classification (GTDB taxonomy): domain Bacteria; phylum Bacillota; class Clostridia; order Oscillospirales; family JAAYXM01; genus RGIG7332. The sequence continues at coordinate 722 of JAZPZP010000155.1, forward strand.
GAGTTCTATGCTGAGCGTGGCTTCCAGAATGAGCCGCAGCGTTGCAAGGCTTGCCGTGATGCTCGCAAGAATGCTAGCCGCGGTCCGAGAGAATACTTCACAGCTACCTGTGCAGCTTGCGGTGGCGAGGCTAAGGTTCCGTTCGAGCCGAAGACCGATCGTCCGGTATACTGCAGCGATTGCTTCGCTCGTATGCGTGAGAATGGCTAATTCATTCTAAAGCAGTTTAAAAGGATACGACAATTTGTCGTATCCTTTTTTTGCGTTTTATATTAAAATATTGTGTAATTCTGAAATCGAATCTGCAATTGCAACATGGGGGAGGCTATTAAACTCACCCTCTTCGGAAAATCCGTAGCTTACCGCGATGAAATCAATTCCGGAATCAAGCGCTCCGTGAGCATCGTGATGCCTGTCGCCGATCATAACGGTTTTTGATAAGTCAACATCGCCGAGTAATTTAAGAGCATGAGCGACACATTCACTTTTGTTAGTTCGGCTTCCATCCATTTCACTTCCTACTATCAGGTCGAAATATTTGTCAATACCGAAGTGAATAAGGATTTTTTTAACAAACTCCTGCGGCTTTGACGATGCGATAGCAACCGTCGCGCCGTTTTCCTTGAGGGCGGAAAGTAGTTCGGGAACACCGTCAAAAAGCTTGTTTTCGTATAGCCCGACAGTTGAAAAACGCTCGCGATAAACTTCAATCGCCTTATAGCTCTGCTCCTCGGTTAAGTTATATGTATCGCGAAGCTCTTCTCTGAGCGGAGGGCCGATAAAATGGCGCAGAGCGTTAAGGTCGGGCTCATCAAAGCCGAAGTGTTCTGCTGCGTGTCGTACTGATTTTGTAATACCCTCAAACGGGTCGGTAAGCGTCCCGTCTAAATCAAATAATATCGTTGTGTATTTCATAAATTAACACCTCACTAATATTATGCCGTAAAAGTGCCGCCTTGTCCAGCTTGAAATGGTAAATAAGTGGACAATTGGGATGTTTTGTGTTATAGTAAAAGTAATCAATTGAGCTTTGGAGGAATTACAGTGAAAAGAGTTTTATCATTTATTGTATGTTTTGCACTTATTGTGGCACTCTTACCGCAGATTATGATTCCTGCATCTGCAGTAATTGGAGGAACTTGCGGAGACAACTTAACCTGGACACTTGACGCGAGCACGCTTACAATCTCAGGTACGGGTGATATGGAGAATTGGTACGATGACGGAGCACCGTGGTATAATTATAGATACTCAATTGCGAAGGTTATTATTGAAAACGGTGTGACAAGCGTTGGTAATTATGCATTTTATAATTGCCAATACCTTATGAGTGTAAAAATTTCGGATAGCGTCACGAGCATAGGAAATTTTGCATTTGAAAATAGCAGATATTATAATACTTCATCTAATTGGGA
>JAZPZP010000156.1:0-7709 GCA_045544695.1 Eubacteriales bacterium
TTCCTAAGACCGCTTGGCCTCCGACTTGAGCAATTGCCGAGAGCTTTGATGCCATTGTCGATTATGACAGATACACGAAAACGGTTTTTATTTCGCGTAAGAGTGATATGGAAGCTCCGAAAGTTGCCAAAACAGTAGCGGGATATGCTCAGGCGGAGATATATTTTGAAGAATATGAGAAATGTACTTATGAAATGTACAGTACTGCTTTCAAAGATGGCTCGCTTGAGTATTTAGGCGAAAATGAGCTTTCTAAAGGCGGCGTTCTGAAATTTGATGCTCCGTGGTATCACTCATATTATAAAATCAGAAAAGTTGTCAAGGTATATAACAGAGAATATGATGCGTATGAAAAAAGATATAGTGAGCTGACAGATATTCTTACTATAGAGGTTATGCCGGCAGTAACTGTGTCAAACTTTAGCTACTATACCAAAGGTGCAACGGGAATGCAAATTTTCTTTGATGTTAAAAATCGTTCAAAGAAAACAATTGACGAGCTTATTGTTAAATTCACTATTCTTGATGAGAATAAAAATGAAGTGTTGAATATTAAAACCGGAGAAGGGTTTTCTGCAACAATCGAGGGACCGATAGGCTCGGGAGCATCGCTTTGGAAATATAAGTGCGATACATTTTATTGTTCAAACACAAAACTTGTAAACACAGTATATATAACGCGGGTGTCGCTTGATATTGTTTATGCAGATGGTACACACGAAGAAATATTCACGCAATTCTATGATTAAAAGGAGACACAAAAATGAAAAAGGGAGTTTTATACGCACTGATTACAGCAATTCTATTTGTAACACTTGAGCCTGTCAGCAAGCTGATCGCAGGGGAAGTTAACCCATATGCAATAACCTTCTGGCGATTTTTTATCGGCTCGTTTATTTTAATTCCGCCGGCAATTAAAAAGATTAAGAAGAATGGTATTCACTTAACGGGTATGGATTTCGTTAAGATGATTTTACTCGGCATTCTCTTTATCTGTATCAGTATGATTTTACTTCAGGTCGGCGTCAAAGCGGCAGATTCGCCGGCGCTTATTGCGATTGTATTCTCGGCAAATTCAATTTTCACAATCGCATTCGCGGTAATTATCAACAAAGAGAAGCTCAATTTAAATAAGACTCTCGCGCTTATTTTTGGTATTGTCGGCGTTCTTCTCTGTGCCGACTTCTCATCGGGTACTAATTTAACTTCAATTTTACTCGGCCTTCTCGCTGCAATTACATTTAGCTTATACACTGTTCTTTCTAAGAAATATTCGAGTAAAACCGGCGGAATTATCCAATCTGCAGTCGTTTTCTTAACAGGCAGTATCGTGCTTTTAATTGCACTTTTAATTCTCAAAGTTAACCTTATCGTTCCGATGAGTGGCAGCACTCTTCCGATTCTCATTTACTTAGGCCTCGGCGTAACAGGCCTCGGTTATGCTTGCTACTTTGCAGGTATTGATGCAGGCGGCGTAATTATGGGCTCGCTCGCGTTCTTCATTAAGCCGATTTTAACCCCGTTTGTAACACTTATAATAAACGGCGTACCGCTTAGCTTCAAGGTATTTTTAGCGGTTGCGTGCATCGTTTTAGCATCATATTTTGCAATAAAAAAGGGGAAGAACAATGAAGCATCACGTTCATAGTCCGTATGTCGAGCAGAGAGAAACACTCGATAATGGTTTTTCCAAAGGCTGGGGCTTTCATTTTCAGCCGTCGGAAGAATATGTAATTGACGCGCACGCGCACATGCTGGTGGAAAGCGGTGAAAAGGAAGAAATATGTGATACCTTAAACCGTTGGTTTTCGTATACTGAAGCGTACCGCATGCAGAAGATTGTAGCACTCATTACAAGAAAAAATCAGTTTGAAGCTTATGCAGAGGTCGCAAAAGAGGATTCGCGCCTTAGCTGGATGTTCTGGCCTGATATAAACGAGCCTGATTTAGACGCAGTTAAGAAAGCGGTTTCCCTCGGTGCGTGCGGCTTAAAGCTTCACAATCACAAGATTATGAAGGGCGAGGCTCCGCTTGGAATATGGGAAGAAGATGCCTGGCAGGAAATCTTTGCATACTTAAATGAAAATAAAGTTCCGATTCTCTGGCATTTAACGCAGAGAGTAAGCTATTCACCGTACCACGGCGGCGGCTATAATCCTTACTTTTCCGAGGGTGCTGAGAAGGGAATTTTCGTTACCAATCATCAGATGATGGAGCAGTTTGAGCGAATTATGGAAAAGTTCCCGAACATTCCGATGATTGCGGCGCATCAGTGCTATTTGGGCTTGCCTGAAATGGCGAAGCTTTTAGATAAGTACCCGCAGCTTACCTTTGATACAACAGTAGGATTTTATATGCGTTGGTGCGATACTATTTACGAAGAGGACAGGGAAGTGTATTACGATTTCTTTATGAAATACAGTGACCGCTTGCTTTTTGGTACAGACACCGACTTAAAGCCCGATACGGTAAATCACTATCAGGTAGAGGCGTTTAAATGCCACCTTCGCTTTATCCATCAGCTAAGACTTCCGGACAATGAGCTCCAGAACATCTGCTGGAAAAATGCGGAGAGAATACTTAAATTAGAATCTATGGGCTCAGCGAGAAAATATAACGCACGCCCGTAAAAAAGGCTTCTCACTACGAGGTAGCTTTAGCGGCGGTTTGGTAGTGAATGGCAATCCGGTGGATTGTCAGAGCCAAACCGTGACCGAGCCGCAGCGAGACAAGCTGGCAGCAAAGCTGACTGATGAGGTGTTTTTTCACTTCACACCTCATCCGAGTTTTGTTCCACAAAACCCACCTTCCCCTCAAAGGGGAAGGCTTTGTTTTCTTTAAATAACTCTTTACATATATAAAAATAAGTGATAGAATATCGTTTGGATTAATACATAAAGGGGATTATTTTAAAATGGCAACACTTCTTTCAATTTCAATCGCGCTTGTCGCAGGTCTGCTTATGACCCGCGTGTTTAAACCGCTTAAATTGCCGTCGGTAACCGCATACCTTATTGCAGGTGTACTCATCGGCCCGTATTGCTTAGGTCAGATTGGTGTTCCGGGCCTTGGCTTTTCGTCTCACGAGGCGCTTTCGGCACTGACGCTTGTTTCTGATGTTGCGCTCGGCTTTATTGCATTTTCAATCGGTAACGAGTTCCGCGCGAGCGACCTTAAAAAGACCGGTAAGCAGGCGTTTGTAATTGGTATCTTTCAGGCGCTTGTCGCAACACTTTTTGTCGATGTTGCGCTCATTGGAATTATGTATCTTTTGCCGGGTAAAATCACTCTCGCTCAGGTTCTCACTCTCGGTGCTATCGCTACCGCAACCGCGCCTGCCGCAACGCTTATGGTTGTTCGTCAGTATAAGGCGAAGGGTCCTTTAACTTCGCTCTTGCTCCCGATTGTAGCGCTTGATGACGCGGTCGGTCTCGTTGTGTTTGCTGTGTTCTTCGGCATTGCAAAGTCACTCAGCACCGGTGCGGTCGATATGATTTCAATTATAGTAAATCCGCTTGTTGAAATCGTTGCATCTCTCGTTTTAGGTGCTGTTATGGGTTGGGTTCTCACTCAGCTTGAGAAGCTCTTTAACTCAAATACAAACCGTCTCAATTTAACAATCGGCGCTGTATTTTTAACCGCATCGCTCGCTATGATTAAGTTTAACATCGGTCCGGTTCACGTAGGATTTTCTTCACTTTTAACCTGCATGATGCTCGGTACAATATTCTGTAATACCTGTCCGCTCTCTGAGGATCTTATGGAGCGCGCAGACAAGTGGACTTCACCGCTCTTTGCAACATTCTTTGTAATTTCGGGCGCTGAGCTTGAGCTTAACGTATTTGCAGATTGGGCGATTGTCGTTATCGGTGTCGTTTACATTATCTTCCGTTCACTCGGTAAGTATTTCGGTGCTAAGGTAAGCGCTCAGGCTACCAAGTGTTCACCTGAAATTTGCAAGTATCTCGGAATTACGCTTCTCCCGCAGGCAGGCGTTGCGCTCGGCATGTGTACTCTTGCAATGCAGCTCCCGAACGGCGAGGGCAACTTAATCCGCAATATAACCCTTTTCGCAGTACTTATTTATGAGCTTGTCGGTCCGATTATGACTCGTGACGCGCTCACTCGCGCCGGCGAAATTAAGCCGATGTCCGATGAGGTTCGTGACCGCCGCAAAAATAAACTTGCTGAGGGTATGAAAGAAGGTAAATAATATGAACAAGTATATTGGAAATGACGCGCAAATCTTTGGCGTTGAGGAAATGAGAATTTCCGGCGGCCGTGGCGACGGTATGAGAATGTTAAATGTTCGTAACGGCAAGGGCCTTGATTTCTGGGTTTCCGTTGACCGTGCTGCAGATATTTCAAGAATTACCTTTAACGGCGCAAATTTAGGTTACTTTTCACCGTGTGGCTATGTTGCTCCGCAGTATTATGATTGTAACGGTCTTGGCTTCTTAAAGTCATTCACAGCAGGCTTTATAACAACCTGCGGTCTTACCGCGGTTGGTTCACCGTGTAACGATAACGGCGAGGACTTAGGTTTACACGGCACAATTTCAAATACTCCGTGTGAAAATATCGGTCATTGGATTGCAGATGACGGTATTCACATTAAAGCTATCGTTCGCGATGCGCGAATTTTTGCTCACAAGCTCATTTTAGAGCGCGAGTATGTTGTATCACTTGAGAGTAATGAAATCAAGATGACCGATACAGTTAAGAATATCGGTGATATCGAAGCTCCGTGCCAGATTTTATATCACTGCAATATGGGCTATCCGCTCCTTTCAGAGGATAGTGAAATAAACATCCCGTCAAAGAAAGTAGTAGCTCGTAATGAACATTCCGAGAGCGGTATTGACGCTTGGAACAAGGCTGAGAAGCCGCAGAACGGATATGTTGAAATGTGCTTCTATCACGAGATGGAGGGTAAGGTTTCCGCATCAATCTACAATCCGAAAATCAACAAGGGTCTTGTTATGGAGTATGATTCAAACGAGCTTAAGTACTTCACTCAGTGGAAGCAGATGGGCGAGTACGATTACGTTATGGGCTTTGAGCCGGGTAACACTCTCCCTGAGGGCAGAGATGTTATGAGAGCAAGAGGAGATCTCGAAATGCTCGCTCCGGGGGGTAGCCGCTCACACACAATTACATTTAAGTTTATTGAGAAGTAATTTAAAACGGAGAGGAAAATCCTCTCCGTTTTTTTATGTAGAAAAAACCGTCATATCTGCTGACGGATGAGGTGTAGCTCTCAAAGACCGTTGGATTTAATTGCCTTCGGCGACATACTTTTGATTGCAAAAGTATGCAAAACGCGGGGGGATTTCGATTTCCCCCCTTTGTCTCGCTGCGGCTCGGTCACGGTTTGGCTCTGACAGTCCACCGGACTGTCATTCACTACCAAACCGCCGCTTCGCTACCCCCTAAAACGACTCAAGGGCTACACCGCCCTTTGGAAACCCCGTACCAGAACTGCTTCCTTTCATTTTTATTACTCATCCGGGAGTATGATTAGGGGCCGTACTTTGGGAGCGAAGTTTTGTCAAATTGAAGAGAAAAGCCTTGAACCAACATAGTTCAAGGCTTTTTGCTTGTTATTTTATTTCCTGCTCTAAACCGTCAAATATATCACTGTCGAAAAAATCTCTTATGCTGATTTCCAATCCATCACAAATCTTTTTTATTGAAACAACACCGGGATTTTGACTTTTTTCATTGAGTATGCTGTAAACGGTAGACGGAGAAATTCCGGATATATTTGCAAGTGAATTGATTGCAATATTATTTTCGTTACAAAGTTCAATAATTCTCTTTTCAACAGCTTCTTTTATATTCATTGATAACTTCACCTATCTTAGTCCTTGACATACTCTGCGATATCAAAAAGCTTGCAATCCAAGGCGGAACAAATTTTATCTAACGTCTTTGTTTCGATATTTTCATTAGCGCGCAATCTGCGAATTGTTTTACTGTCGATACCGCCTTTTTCGCGCAAAGTATATGTTGAAATGTTTTTAACTTTCATCGTTTCCCAAAGCTTATCGAAAACTATCATCTATAACCCTCCTTGACATATATTATTATGGGGGTTATAATCTTTGTTATTAAGGGGATATAATCCCCATAGATGGAGAATTATATGACTTGTACATTTTTCGGACACAGGGATTGCAATGAAAGAGATCTTGGTGATTTAAAAGGGAAGATAGTTGATTTAATTGAAAACAAAAATGTTGTTAAATTTTATGTTGGTAACAACGGTAGTTTTGACAGGTGTGTTCAAAAAACATTGTGTGAATTAAAAAATAAATATTCTGAAATTGAATGGTTTGTTGTTCTTGAAAAATTACCAACGGGAGAATATGTTGAAAACAGTGTGTTTCCCGAGGAGCTTGTAGGGGTGCCGCCTAAATTTTTGATAGACAGGAGAAATAACTATATGCTTAAAAATTCAGACTACGTAATTACATATGTAAGAAGAAAATATGGTGGTGCGGCAAAGTTTGAAATAAAAGCAGAGAAAGCTGATAAGATTATTATTAAAATATAAAGTTTCGCAAATGGTAAAATATTTTTGCAAAAGTACTTGACAAATGTTCGGTAAATGTGTATAATAATAGCGTAATCAACGGTGGGAAATGGCTTTCCAACACCGTAGGTTACGCATTTTTTGAAGCAACAGTTGCGTTTAAAATAACATAAAGGAGTGAAAATATGTCTCTTGAAGAAAGAAAAATACTTGGTTACGCAAAGAATATAAAGGATTTGCCCGACTATCCGATTGACCGTAATATGACGGCTGATGAGCTTAAAGCTTATTTTGACGGCAGAACGGATGAGGAAGTAATGAATTCAATAAACGGAATAATTGATGATCTTTTGTCCCCAAATGCTGCAAGTCAGATAAGAACGATGGGTGGCAAGAGTATTGAGGCGTGCTTAGAAGCGCAGAGTGAGATCGCAGTGATGACGGATATGAGGGTCACAGATCTCGAAGATCGCATTACTGCAAACCAAAATGAATGTCAGAATACTGCGTTTGAGCTCGGGCAAAAGATTTTAGATGTATCATCAAATAGTAGAGGTCAGATTTCAAGCGTTTCTGCAAAAGTCACAAGCCACACAAACGACAAGTCAAATCCCCACGAAGTCACGGCTTCTCAGATATCGACCACACTTGATAAAAATGTCGATGTCGTCCTTAACGAGCACGATGTACTGCTCGCGGATTTAAAAGAGGATCTCGACGATATCGACCTGGCGCTTGACGGAATTTTAAATATCCAGGAAGCGCTTATCGGAGGTGAAAGCGCATGAGCTTAGCCGATAAGTTAAAAGCGATTTCGGAGAATGTGCAAAAGGTTTTTTCGGCAGGTAAAAATAAGAAATACAACGAATTCTGGGATTCATTCCAGAATTTCGGGAATCGGACATTTTACAGAAATGCCTTCGCGGGCGACTGCTGGAACACCGATACACTTGTACCGAAATACAAGGTGTGTCCCGTTGATGTAAACGAGACCACGCGTGCTGCCGCAGAAATGTTTGTTTACTTTTCAATGAAGCGCGAGCTGTGGTTTAGTGTTGATACCGAAACCTTTGATTTTACAAAGTGTATAACGCTAAATTCAACATTTTCGAATGCCCGTTTTAATGAAATTGACATCGATATACCGAATGTTATAAATCTCAACGACACA
>JAZPZP010000157.1:0-5681 GCA_045544695.1 Eubacteriales bacterium
TTGCGTGTATCCGTATTCGTTTAAGGTTAATTCCTACGATAGTTGGTCATTTCGTTACAAACGCAATGAAAATGATAGTGAATTCGATTTTGAATGTGATATCAGCAAAGAAGATATTATTTCTATGCAAAATCAAATAAAAGATCAATTTTTAAAGATTGAATGGGATTCACTTGGCAAAACACCACTTTATACTTTTGATTTTCATGATAAAGATTTTGAATGGTGTTACTCAGCTAAAGCTTTTTGTAAATCTTTAAGTGATTTGTTTATTGGGAAAAGAATCGAGGCTATTTATGTCAGTGCGGGCAATTATGCTGATCCGCTCAGTGTGCATGAAAACTATGTTAATTACTATTTGGGATCGGAAGTTATAATTCAGTTTGAAGATTCTCTTCTGGATTTATTGGTGTATGCAGAAGGACTGTTTAAATGGCGTGTATTTGAGCGTGATGAGTACTCATTTGCCGGGCCAACTTTTAAATTTATAGAGGATTATGACGAATTTTGTAACATCGGAAATGTGTACGGTGCTTTTAAAAATGAATATACTGCTACGGTAAGCAAGGTTAGTGTTGATGAAACTGAATACTGGCCGTGGACTGCGAAAGATTTTGACAAATCAAAGCTTGGAAATCCCATTGAATTACCGGAAATAATTACATTTAATTTGTCAAACAATTATGCGTTGGCGTTTTGTGGATATGATGATGACTTTGCGATTAAACTATTTTCCGTTGATAGTAAGTAATCGCAAATTGTGCTGTAACCTTATTGGAGGTGGAAAAATGCAACTGTCTTTTTGTCATCCGGAATTTGAACACGAAGTTCGTGAGCGTATTAATGTTTTTGGTCGGGCAATTACGGACGAAGATGCTTTGTCGGTTGTTGAACTTGACTTGTCAAATTTTGATTTTAAAGAGGAAGATATTGAAACGCTCTTCCTTTTTGTCAATCTCAAAAGCCTTTCAATAAATCTTGGAACAAAAGATCGATTCTTTTGGAGCCATTTTAAAAACATCGAAGAATTGTACTGGGTATGTTGGGGAAATAAAGTTGATTTCAGTGTGTTTGAAAATATGAAAAAGATTAAATCTATTTGTGTATCCGGTGGAGTTTACTCCAATATAGCTTTTGAAAACCTTGATGCTTTAGTCTTTCTTGAAAAGCTTGAGTTTTTACAATTGCATGAATTTGGTCCCGTTGACCTTGCTCCGCTGGAAAAAATGCCACAGCTGAAATCATTTGCGCTATGCTATACAGACCAAGCGAAGAACATCGACACTATAGGCAGGATGGTATGGTTAGAAGAGTTGGTTCTTTACGGACTTTATGTTGAAAATCTTGATTTTTTGGACTCATTACCCGACACAGTTTCAATTGAAATGTGCGGCATTGAAATATACGGGGGTTCGGATGTGAATGTTGAGAAGTGGAAAAGATTTAAGAACCGAGATATCTGTGAAATTATGGTGAAGGATGAATGGTGGGATTATATTGACTTATCACTGTTAGATAATTAAAACTTCGCTCCAACTTTTTAATAGGAAGCCTATAAAAAAACCTTGAACTGTGTGTTAGTTCAAGGTTTTTGATTTTGAGTTCAAGGTTTTTGATTTTGTTATATCTTATATGCTTTTTCGGTTGGCAGGGCGAAGACGATTCCGTTTGCAGGGGAGGTTATTCCGAACGACTCGTTTATCACGTTCATTATATCTCCGCTTATCTTCGTCGGTGCGAGTATGCATAAAAGCTCGCGCTCGTCATTTACCTCGACATCCTTTAAGCTTGCAAAATGCTCGAGATTTGCGAGACGGCCTTTGATAACCGTGCCGCCGGTAGCACCGACTGTTCTTGCCGCGTGCATTACATCGTCGATAAAACCTTCGTTTACCGAGACGATAATGAGTGTATTATTATGCTTGTTTTCCATAGGATCAGTTCCTTTTTCTAAAGTTTTGTCTCTGTTAAAGCTTAGCAGTTCGGTTAAAATTCTGCTCGCGGCGGAAACCTTAAGCACTACCATAAGACCGCCGTATTTCGAATGACTTTCAAATATCGTTCCGAAATTCTTCATTAATTCACTCACGACCGCCTCTGAGCCGAGGCTTATAACAATGTCCTTATCCTTAGTTCCGAGGCCGAAAATATCCATCATTTCGGTCGGCGCAGTGCCAAGCCCTACGCATTGAAAATGCATACGCACGCTTAGGTTTTCAAGCTCCTTTATGAGCTTATTACCCTTGTCGCGCTCGACAATCGAGAGGAGAATCATTGGTCTTTTACTCATTTGCATCATCCTCCTCGAAGAATAATATCTCGTCATCAATCATGATAATTTCACTGTGGAACTTCTTTAACATCTTAAGCTGAGCTCTTCTGTTTACAAGACCGAGCAGTTGGATGGTTATAAGCGGCGCCATCGCAATAAGTGCTATGATTCCAAACGCGTCTGTCATAACATTTCCGCCGATTGCCTCGCACGCACCGACCGCAAACGGAAGCATAAAGGTTGATGTCATCGGACCTGATGCAACACCACCCGAGTCAAACGCGATACCCGTATAGATTGACGGCACAAAGAAGCTGATAATAAGCGAAACTGCATAGCCTGCTATGAGAAACGGAAGCACCGGGATACCAAAAAGCACCCTGAGCATTGCAATTCCAACCGAGAGCGAAACACCGACGGAAAGGGAAATTCCGACCGAATGCTGCGAGATTGCACCGTTTGTTACTTCGCTGACCTGACGCTTTAAGGAATGAACAGCAGGCTCGGCGGATACGACGAAATAACCCATAAGCATACCGATCGGGATTAAGCTTAGTGAGAACGAGCTACTTGATATCATCGCACCGATAAGGCGACCTGCAGGCATAAAGCCAACATTTGCGCCCGTCAAGAACAGAACGAGACCTATATAAGTATAGACAAAACCGACGCACATTCTTATTACATTGTGGAGATGAAAACGCCTTGTTGCAAGCTGAAAAACTATGAAAAGTAAAACAATCGGAACGAAGGCGATTAGAATTTCGAGCGCATAATCGGGGAGCGCGTGAATAAACTGACGGAAAGCATCCACCGTTGTTGTTACGCTTGTTATTTCGTACGGGGAAGTGGTCGGCTGTGGCTTATAGAAGATACTGAGAAGCAGAACGGACAGGATAGGCCCTATACTGCACAATGCCACTAAACCGAAGCTGTGCTCGCCGGCGTGGTCCTTTTTATTCGCTGCAAGGCCCGCACCGAGCGCCATAATGAACGGAACGGTTATCGGTCCGGTTGTGACACCGCCCGAGTCAAACGCGGTGGGAATAAATTCCTTTGGCGCAAAGATGGTTATTCCGAGAATGAGCGCGTAGAACAAAATGAGCATCGTTCTGAGCGAAAGCTCGCGCTTGTTTCGAACAAATGAAATACATAAAAACGCGCCAACTCCGATACCGACAAAAACGATGAGCATTAAATTCGGAATCGTCGGCACCTGCTCTGCGAGTACCTGAAGGTCGGGCTCGGAAATCGTTATGAAAAAGCCGAGAACAAAGCAGATGATTACAGGGAGAAGTACCTTTCGGGTCTTGCCGAGAGACCTTCCCAGACCGTCGCCAAGCGGCTCCATTGATATGCCCGAGCCGACGGTGAAGAAGCTCATACCTAAAATGAGCATCGCGGTTCCCAAAACAAACATAACAAGAACACCTGTATCAAGCGGGACACAGGTGACCGAGAGTATTAAAACTATAAGCGCAATCGGAATGACCGAATAGAGCGCCTCTTTTAATGATGAAAAAATATGACGCATTTATATAACTCCTGAAAAACTATTACCTTTATTCTATCATATTTTATGCGCCCGCGCAACCGAGTTATACGCAAAAAAATATCCCCCGTATTAAACGGGGGATAAGGCTTTACACGGTTAATTCAAATTACTGGTTGGATGCCTTCGGGTCAGCACCGTATTTGTTATCGCCAACTGTTCCCGGGAGAACGGAGAAGACGAGGAGCACGATTGCACCAACAACCGGAACGAGTGCTATAAGAAGCCACCATGATGACTTATCAATATCGTGTAATCTGCGGCACTCAAGTGCAATACCCGGAACGAGTACTGCAAGTGAATAGAGCGTGCCTACAAAAGAAATACCGATAATTGAAGTTAAAATGAAATCGATAACGCTTGCGGCAAGTGAAAAGATTACGTTAAAGAGGACGAACATCCAGTATTCTTCTCTTCTCGCTCTTCCATTAAAGTTGCAATAATTGTTTTTTAGAACATTTAAGTACCAATTCATAGTCTAAAGCCTCTCTTTATTCGTATTCAAAGCCTTTTTCTTCAGCTAAAGCAGTTGCAGCTTCGTTGTATTCGTTGATAAGCTCAACGCCCTCTGCAAGCTTTTCAGTTCCCTTTGTAACGGTATCGACGTTATCTGTCTTAAGACCGTCTACATATAACTCAAAGCCTTCTTTATAGAGCGCGATTGCTGATGCAAACTTGTCGCGAAGAGCTTTTACTTCTTCGGTCTCAAGAGTGATCTTAGAAAGAAGCTCGCTTACCTTATCACAATTCGGAATTAAAGTCTCATTAAGGGATTTGAGCATAGCGTTAGCATCATCTTCCTCGGAAATGCTTGCTGCTTCGGTAACAATTTCCTGGAAGAGCGGGTTAACCTCTGCCAAATCGGTGTTTACGAACTTTTCAAGCTCGTCTGCAACCGGGTCGGATGCACAAGAGGTGAGAAGGGTGAGTGACATTGCAAGAGCAAGAATGAGTGCGAGTGTTTTTTTCATTTTGATTACCTCCGAAAATTCTTTAGTGTAAAGCCGCAAGGGCTAAAAACAAGCCCCCTTTTTTCACATCCATTATATTCCTTTTTAATTGAATATGCAAGGGAATTTGTCGAAATTTATACTCTGAATTTTCGGCAGAAGAGGCAGTTTTCCTTATCGCAGAGGACTATATTCGGGTCTTCTTTAAATATTTCCATACCGATTTCGTAGAAGTCCTTTAAATCAATTGAATAAATTTCGCCGATGCCGAAGTTTACTTTATTTATCTTAAGTCCCTTTTCTATCGCACGGGTATAGAACTTTGAAGTAAGTCCCTTGTGGTCATAGAAATCGCGATGTCCCGGGAGATTATCCTTAATCATCTCGGTGCGATATGTACCGTCGGGGTTCTTAATTTTGACAATCGCGCACTGGAGGAAGTTTGAATTCGCTTTCACTTCTAAATAGTGTAAAAACGTACTCGATGCAACACCACAGCCGAAAAATACGACTTTGCCGTTAAGTTCGAGCGCCTTGCCGAGCGGGGAGTTGTCATTTGTTGGCGGCTCAAGCTCTGAGTGAGCATTAAGACAGTAGTCTGCTTTTTTACCAAAGCCTGCCCACGGGTGCGATACATGGCGAGAACGCTTATAGCCCTCGCGCTTCATAATCGCTTTGGGAACCGCGCCGACCCATACGGGACGCGCGTCATTCGGGTCAAACGGGCGGAAGGTTCGTCTCGGATTCGGCCAGCCCTCAAAACCAATGTACGGGCGCGCAAAGACGGGGGAGATTACGCAGCCCTCGTCTGCTACCGTTTCGATAAAGGCATCGAGTATTGCGTCCGCGCCACCTGTTATATTACCACAGCCCGAAAGGGAAGAATGGAGAAGAATTGCGTCATCAG
>JAZPZP010000158.1:0-10579 GCA_045544695.1 Eubacteriales bacterium
GAGGCGATTATAATCGGTGACCCGTCGAGAAACGAATACGCAAAGAAATATATTTCTGAAGCTGAGTTTGATAAATTAGTCCCCGGCCCTGAGGGTATTTTTATAAAGGATTTTGGTGACTGCGTGATCCTCGCAGGAAGCTCGAAGAATGAAAACGAGCGCGAGCGCGGAACAATTTATGCAGTATATGAGCTTTTTGAAAGATATTTAGACTGTAGCTTTGCAGCTTATACCAAAGCGGGAGTTCCCGGCGGAGAGGTTGTTCCGGAAAAGGACGATATCGACCTTACAGAAATTTTCTATGTAAAGGCAAAGGCTGACTTGCCATTCCGCGGCGCTGTTGCTCAGTATTCATCTCACGGTGTTGGTGCATCCTATGCGCTTGACCATACCTTCCTTGATTGGCTTTGCAAGAACAGATACAATCAGATTTACACATGGCACAGCGTTTATGAGCATTTCAAAACAAACGGAATGTTAGATGAATGCGCTAAACGCGGATTTATTCTCCGTGTCGGCCATCACGATGCGATTGATACAATGCTTCCACCACACGGAAACAAGTACTTCCCTGAGGAATATTATGTAACTCATCCCGAGTATTACAAGATGCTTGAAGATGGCAGCCGTTTTGAGATGTTAGATAACTGGGGTCAGATGGTGCTTTGCTCGAGAAATGATGAGATGATCGCAGAAATTTCAAAGAATCTCATTTCTTGGTTTGAGCAGAATCCGCAGGTTAAGGTTTATACTTTCCTCAATAAAGATGGCACCGCTCCGCAGTGTTGCTGCGAGAAGTGTAAGCCGTATACTAAGACCGAAAACTTCTTATATATGATAGGTAAGATGGCAGAGGCGGTAGCAAAAGTATATCCTGACGTTAAAATTGCGTTCTGCCCGTATACCGATATCTGGGAGCCGCCGGCATATTTGAAATCGCTTCCTTCAAATCTTTTTGCTGAAGAGGCAACCTGGCACATTACAGGTCTTAGAACCGTCGGTAAGCCCGATGGCTCGTGCCTTAACGGAACCTTTTATGAAGACGCGCTTCTCAAGTGGAAGGAAGTTGGCATAGGCGTAGGTTATTATGATTACTTTATGGGGGTTTATCCGGGGCGTCAGCGCTATATGCCGATTGCAGACGAGATGCAGGCTATTTGCAAAAATTTCATTGAAAAAGGTATCGACGGTTTAGAGACTCAGATTGAAGTATATAACCTTTGGAATAATATCTTCAACTTCTATACCTTTGGACGAACCTCGTATAATACCGAACTTTCTATGGAAGACAATCTTAAACTCTTTACCCGAATTTTCGGAAAAGGAGCGGAGTTTGTTGCTGATAATATGCGTTATGCCGAGGAAGTGCTCGACGGTCAGTGTGAGATTATGACATCGGGAATCTATCTCCAGAATCACATTGATAAAGAGAGAATATATGCAGGTTATGATAAGGCACTCGCTGCGGCTGAAACTCCTGCTGCGAGAAACAACATTCGCCTTATGCGTATGGCGTTCCGCTATTCCGACTTAGAGTCACGCGAGGAATATGCAAATGACGAAAAAGGATATCGAAGCTTAAAGCATTATGACATCCCTGAGCGTGGCGAGCTTTTATATATGAAGCGCAACTTTGATTCATATGACAGCTATGACGGTTACGGAATTATGATTCCGGTAGAAGCTGAAGATAACGGCTTTACTCCGACAGATAACTGGTACGATTTTGAATAACAGAAAAGAGAGCATCATTTGATGCTCTCTTTTTTTGTTTCAAAACAACTATTTGCATAAGCGATATGTGAAACTGCAATAATAACGCTGCGAAGCAATGACTTTTCATCATTATTCGTTGTGTGAATGGTATTTTGCGTGTCAAGGCCGCAGATGCTGCGAAGCATATTTTCAAATTCATCACAAAAATAGTTGTACGCAACTTCTGCCGTATACGAATCCTTCTGAACTTTAATCAAAAGGCTTATATTTTCTATCGACAGAACGGTTTTCGTAATGCTTATGAAAATTAAATAGCCGAGCTGATCTGCAAAATACTGCTTTTTCTCCGGAGCGGGAATAACATTTTTTTTAACATAATTGCTGACCATCGACGGAGTTATTTCCTGCCATCCAAGAGGGGAAAGCTTTCCGTTTATATATTTAATTACCTGTTCGAGATAAAGCCCGACATCGGGAAGCTCATTGTATCGCGGTAAACGGAAATCCGCGATTTTTTCCCGAAAGGAGCTTTTTTCAATATTATTCATAATTCTATTATAAGGAAATATCAAAAACTTGTCAAGAAGTTTTAGGGTATCGCTTGACAGGTTTTTAAAAAACTGATATACTGGTTTTGGAATCTTGGATAGGAAGTGACAGAAAAATGTCTTATAAAATAATTGCAGATTCATCATCGGATATTCTTGAGCTTTCCGGCGTTGCGTATTCGAGTGCACCGCTTAAAATAATAACAGACGAGCGTGAATATGTTGATGATAGCGCGCTTAATGTTTCGGAAATGATAGCGGATTTACAGAAATATAAGGGGACCTCGCGTTCCTCCTGCCCGAATGCAGAGGAATGGTATGAAAGCTTCGAGGACTATGATAATATTTTTTGCGTTACAATAACAAGCGGATTATCGGGAAGCTATAATGCAGCGTGTGCGGCAATGCAGGAATATCTTGAAAAACATCCGGAAAGAAACGGTTATGTTGTTGATACATTATCGGCGGGTCCCGAGGTTGCTTTGATTGTTTATAAACTTCGCGAGCTTATAGAAAAGGGACTTGAGTTTGAGGAAATAAAAAATGAGATTATAGAATACAATAAAAAAACAAAGCTGATTTTCGCGCTTGAATCACTTCGTAATCTCGCAAATAACGGCAGAGTAAACGGCGCGGTTGCAAAAATTTCAGGAATACTCGGAATTAGGGTTATCGGAGAAGCGAGCGAAGCGGGTGTTCTTGATATACTTACAAAAGCGCGCGGCTATAAAAAAGAAATTGAGGACATAGTTAAAAATACTCTTATGCGAGGATATCGCGGGGGACTTATGAGAATTCATCACTGCAATAATCTTGCCGCTGCCGAGGAATTGAAAGAAAGATTTTTAAAGCTTTTTGCTGATGCACAAATAGAAATAGATGAAACTCGCGGACTCTGCAGCTTTTATGCTGAGGAGAGAGGTCTGCTTTTAGGTTTTGAAGGAGCATAAAAAAAGACGCCTACGGGCGTCTTTTTTATTGAAAAAACAAAGTAGTTATGGTAATATAGGCATAGGTGATACATTTGAAAAGGTTTAATATCACAATAGTTGCCGTGAGCATAATTGCAATAGCTATGATGCTTTGCATATTTCCATTTGCAAAGCAAACGGAAAAGGTTAATGAGCTTCCTCCGCTTCGCAAGGTATCGGAATATGTAATCAACATAAATACCGCTGATGAAAGTGAACTCGCTTTACTTAGAGGACTCGGCGAAGTAACCGCTCGCGCAATTGTTGAATATCGCAATGAGTCGGGCGCATTTAAAAGTATTTCCGAGCTTGACAATGTGCACGGAATCGGCGATAAAAAGCTATCTGCTTGGCGCGAGTTTATAACGGTTGGTGATTAGCGTTTTCTGTATCTTCCGCGATAGCGGTTTCGACGCCTGTTTCTGTTGTAGCGTACTACATAGAACAGATAGAAAACGATAAATGCTGCAATCAGAATTAAAACGATTTTAGCAACGGTTGTTCCAAGCATACGGGTGAGAAAATCCCAGACAAATAAAATTATCGAGCGACGAACCGAGTCGGCAGCGACAATTTCGGTTGTTCCGAGCTCTTTACCGTCGTAAATTAGCGTTGCAGTACCGAGCTTTTGACCCTTTTCAATCGGAGCATCGATTGAAGTTGGGAGATCGTGCTTAACCTCGAGCTTTTCTTCGTCATAGTCGGTTGGAACGAGACAGATAAAGTCGTTTTTCGATGTTGCAATTAAGTGATCGCGGTCCCAAGCGAGACGAACCTGAAGTTCGGTTATAGGTGTGGTTTTTGCGAGCACTGTTTTTGATTTAAAATTTTCAAAGCCCCATTTAAAAAGTTTTGTCGTCTCGATAAAATGACCTTTTTCTTTCTTCTCACCATATTTTGCACCGAGTACAACGCTGAGAAGGGAATTTTCACCTTTGGTTGCAGATGCTACAAGGCAGAGACCTGCAGGAGTTGTGTGACCGGTTTTGATACCGGTGGTGTATTTATATAAATAAGTTCTTTCTTTAAACGGTGAGAGCATTGAGTTTGTACTGAAAAAGTATTTCTCTTCGCCTATGTTTGTTGGCGGAATAGTCGCTCTCTGCATAGCAACGATTTCGCGAAGTCGCGGAATTGCCATAGCAGCCTTTGCAATTAAAATAACATCTGATGCACAGGTGTAATGATCTTCGTCGTGAAGACCGTGTGCATTTGCAAAGTGGGTGTTTTTACAACCGAGAGCTTCGGCGCGGGCGTTCATCTTTTCGACGAAAGCGGAAACCGAGCCCGCATTATGTTCTGCTAAAATGTTAGCACTCTCGTTTGCAGATGCAACGAGAAGGCAAATGAGGAGATTATCGACCGACATTTCTTCTCCGGGTTTGATTCCGAGGGTACTTCCGGCGGCGCTTAAACCTTCAAAAGCGGTTTTGTTCGCAGTGACAGTGGCGGATAAATCGTTTTCCTCAGCGACGATAAGCGCGGTCATAAGCTTTGTTATACTTGCGGGATACCGCTTTTCATCCGGATTTTTTTCATATAGTATCTGACCGCTCTCCGGCTCGATGAGCAGAGCGCTTTCGGCATCTACCGTTATCGGCTCAATTGCATTTGCAAAGAAGGAGAGCATAAGAATAAAGGTGATTATGGCAGTAAAACGCTTCATTATAAAATTCACCAGACTTTCATTTTTTTATATTATACAGTAAAATCAGAAATAAAACAACCATTGTTTATAATTAAAGAAAGGGGTAGGCAAATGCGAATTTTAGTAGTAGACGACGAGAGGGTAATAGTTAAAGGAATAAAATTCAATTTGGAAAACGAAGGCTATGAGGTCGAGTGCGCATACGATGGTGCAGAGGCTGTTGAAATTGTACGCAATACGAAAATCGACCTTGTTATATTGGACCTTATGATGCCGAAGATGGACGGACTCGAAGCCTGCACAAGAATTCGCGAATTTTCTGCCGTTCCAATCATTATGCTAACCGCAAAGGGTGAAGATACCGATAAAATTTTAGGCCTTGACTACGGCGCTGATGATTATATGACAAAACCGTTTAATATAATGGAGCTCAAGAGCCGTATCCGTGCAATTCTGCGTCGTGCGGGCAATCCTGCGGCTAAAGATCGTACTTCGCGTCTTGTCGCGGGCGATATTATCATTGATACCGAGCGTCGCGAGGCATATTTAAATGGTGAAGAGGTAATTTTAACTGCCAAGGAATTTGACTTAATGGAGCTCTTTATGCGAAACGATAGCAAGGTTTACAGCAGGGAGAACCTTTTGAATGTCGTTTGGGGATACGAGTATCCGGGTGATGTGAGAACGGTTGATGTTCATGTGCGTCGTCTGCGTGAAAAAATGGAGAGCAATCCGGCAGAGCCTAAGCATATCCTGACAAAGTGGGGTGTTGGCTATTATTTTAAGTCGTAACGGAATAAAGCGCAAGGTTTTTTACAGCTCAACTATTATTGCACTTGTGTTTTTCCTATGCATAAATATTATTCCGCTTCTTGTCGCAAGAGAAGGGTATAAAAGAGAGTTGAGAAAAGAGATTTCGGATTTTGCGTTTGAAGTTGAAAAAAAGCTTAATGCGGGAAATGTTTTTTCCTCAATTGAAGTTGATAAATATACGCGCCTTCTTATTCTGGATGATGATGCTTATGTTGTATATGACAGCTCAATTTATGACAATTTGACTGACAGATATTTGCTTACTTCTGCAATCGAAGATGCGATTTCAGGCAGTAAAGTAAGTGGTGAAAGATACGAGAGCGATGGGCTATACGGTTACATTTCAGTACCTACCAAATTCGGAGCAATTTACATAGCACGTCTTAATACTTTTGTAAATGAACAGGTAAAAAGCTTAGGAAATGCGCTTTTGATTTTGTCAATTATAGTTGCAATAGTTATAGTTCTCGCGGCAGTTTTGGGCGCAAAGTGGTTTATTCACAGAATTAATGTTGCGCGAAGGAGTATTTCAAGGGTGCGCGGCGGTGCATTCGGAGAGCAGATGGAAATAAAAAACGATGATGAAATTTCGAAACTTTTAGAAGAGATAAATTCGCTTTCTGCACAGATTTTAGAAACGGATAATTTGCGCCAGACCTTTGTATCGGATGCATCCCACGAGCTTCGTACTCCGCTTTCATCAATCCGATTGCTTATGGATTCGATTTTGCAGACGGAAAATATAGATGTCGAGACGACGAGGGAATTTATGGTTGATATCGGTGAGCAGATTGACCGTCTAACTCGTATTGCAGAGCGACTTTTAACACTTACGCGCTTAGATGGTGCAAAAAAGCTTATCTTTGAACCGGTTGACCTTAAGAAAGTTACGGAAAATGTTGTTGCAACGCTCGAATCATACGCCCAAGAGCAGAATGTCAGGGTTGTTTCGCATTTGTCCGATAACTGCATTTTTGACGGTGCGGCGGACGGTGCATTTCAGATTATATTTAACTTAATTGAAAATGCAATTAAATATAATAATGCCGGCGACGAGGTGCGCGTTTATTTATTCAATAGAGATAATAAGTGCTGCATAATCGTGGATGATGACGGCATTGGTATCCCTGAAGAGCATTATTCTCGAATATTTGAGCGCTTTTACCGTGTTGACAAGGCGCGCTCACGCTCAGGTAAGGGCGGAACAGGCCTCGGTCTTTCGATTGTTTCAAAAATGGTTGAGAACTTTAGCGGAGAAATTTCGGTTGAACCGTCAGTATCCGGCGGAACGCGATTTGTCGTTACCTTACCGCGCTATGAAGAGGAGGCAGAAAAATGAAGAAAGTAATTTTATGCCTTCTACTTTTAGCAATTTTCCTTTCGTCCTGTGGAGATTACAGCGCTATGGAGGAAAAGTCTGTCGTTTGGGCAGATGTTTATTACAGAAGCGCGAGCGGGTCAATAGGATCTGAGCCATACGCAGTTGAGCTTGAAAATAATTTAAAGAAAATGATGGCAGAAGCGATAGATCAGATGAGTAAGGACCCGGTTGCAAGCGAGCTTTCTCCATCACTTCCTGCGGGAACGCAAGTTGAGAGTATAAGTATAAAGTATGGAGATATAGTGCTCGGACTTTCCGATGAATTTTTGAGCTTAAGCGGAATGGAAAAAACGATAGCAAGCACCTGCATCATAAAAACGCTATCTAACTTTACGAATGTAAGAACACTTGACATAACGGTAGCGGGCATAACGCAGGTATCGCAGTTTAGTGAGGATTTGGCAGTTCTTGACTCCCCATCGGTATACACGGGGAGTAAGGAGATAGATGTTTATCTCTATAACGGAGCGGGAGAACTTGTTAAAACAAAAATAAAGGTTGAACTCTCTGATGGAACTCTGCCCGAAAAAGTTGCGATAGACACATTGATTAAAGGCAATTACAGCTACAAATCGCCTATTCCGGAGAATTGCACAGTTAACTCAATTAAAGTATCGTCAGGACTGTGTCATATTGACTTTTCCAAAGAGCTTTTAACTTGTCCTGAGGAAAAAGCTGAGGAAATGGTAAAGGCAATTGTTTTAACAGCGACATCAGTTGAATATATTGACCGTGTCAAAATAACGATGAACGGGGAGTTGGTGCGTGGATTTGAGAAGTTCACACTCGCACGCGAATTCAAAAATGAAAATTTTGTAAAAGACGAATAAAAAATATTGTAATGTAAAAATTATTGTGCTAAAATATAATTACAAATTCAGGAAGGAGTTTTTTAATTATGGTTAAAGTTAATGTAAAAATCGATACAATTAATAAAGTAAAGGATTTTGTCAATCTTTTTGTTGCATGTCCGTATGATGTTGACCTCGTTTCAGGTCGTTATGTAATTGATGCTAAGTCAATCATGGGTATTTTCAGCCTTGACTTATCAAAGCCGATTGAGCTTGTTATTCACGCTGACAGCTGCGATGAGTTGCTTGAGCAGTTAAAACCGTACCTTGCGTAAAAAAACAATACCGGGTTGAAGCTTCAACCCGGTTTTTTACTTTGAAAGGAGTTATTATGGACCGAAATATGAAAACGGGGTATCTTATTAAAAGGTTTCTCCCGTATTTTAAAAAATATAAGGGAATGCTCATTTTCGACCTGTTTTGTGCAGCCCTCACTACCGTATGCGAGCTTATCTTCCCACTCATCGCGCGTGAGATAACTGATATGGGCATCAATGACCCCGCATCTCTAACACTTGCGTTTATACTGCGTGTCGGAATTTTATATCTGATACTCAGAATAATTGACACCGCGGCATATTATTATATGTCGAGCTACGGCCATATTATGGGCTCGAAAATTGAAACGGATATGCGTCGTGATCTTTTTGCTCATCTTCAGAAGCTTTCGCATTCATTCTATGATGAAACGAAAATCGGTCAGATTATGTCGCGCATAACAAGCGACCTTTTCGATATAACAGAGTTTGCACACCATTGCCCGGAGGAATTTTTCGTAGCGGGAATTAAAATTATCGTATCGTTTGTAATTTTGAGCCGATTCAATCTTTGGCTGACACTCATTATTTTTGCAACGATGCCGCTTATGTTTGTTTCACTCTCCTTTTTTAATAAGAGAATGAGAAGAACATTTAAAAAATCCCGTCAGCAGATTGGCGAGTTAAACGCACGCGTTGAGGACAGTCTCCTCGGCATCCGCGTTGTAAAATCATTTGCAAATGAGGGCGTTGAGGAAGAAAAGTTTGAAGAGGGAAATCAAGAGCTTTTAAGAATCAAGAGAAAGAATTATCACTATATGGGTGGTTTCCACAGCTCAACCCGCATATGTGACGGAATTATGTATATAACCGTCGTTGTTTTCGGTGCGATATTTATTATGCACGGCAAAATTGAGCCTGCCGACCTTACCGCATATCTTCTTTTGGTTTCAACACTGCTTACCTCAATCCGCAGAATTGTCGAATTTACCGAGCAGTTCCAGCGCGGTATGACGGGTGTTGAGCGCTTTGTAGAAGTGCTTGATGCGCCGATTGACATTAAAGATAAAGAGGGCGCGAGAGAGCTTCCGCGCGTTCGCGGCGAGGTTGAGTTTAAAAACGTTTATTTTAAATATAATGAAAATCTTCCGTACGTGCTGTCGGACATCAATTTAAAAGTGAATGCAGGCGACCATATCGCCCTTGTCGGTTCATCCGGCTCAGGTAAAACGACGCTTTGCAACTTAATTCCAAGATTTTATGATTTAGTTTCGGGTGAAATAACGATTGACGGAATAAGCGTTCAGGACGTTACTCTCTCTTCTCTTCGCGAGCAGATAGGCGTTGTCGCGCAGGAGGTATATTTATTCTCGGGTACTGTGCGAGAGAACATCGTTTACGGTAAAGCGAATGCTACCGAGGAAGAAATCATAACCGCCGCAAAGAGAGCGGGCGCGCACGAGTTTATAATGCAGCTTGCAAACGGATATGACACATATGTCGGCGAGCGCGGTGTTAAGCTCTCGGGCGGTCAGAAGCAGAGAATAAGTATCGCTCGCGCTTTCCTTAAAAATCCGCCGATTATGATTTTGGACGAGGCGACAAGCTCGCTTGACAATGAGAGTGAACGAATTGTGCAAGCCTCTCTTGAGGAGTTGTCAAAGGGAAGAACTTCTTTTGTTATAGCCCATCGTCTGACTACTATTCAGAACGCGACTAAGATTCTGGTACTTACCGACGATGGAATAGAAGAGTCGGGCACGCACGATGAGCTTATGGCAAAACAAGGCGCATATTACAAATTATATAACCGAAGCATAAAATAAAAAGGTCGTTGCTTAGCAACGACCTTTTTATTTTACATATCTTCTCTTAAGTAGCGCTCGGACTCTGTCCAGTATTCCATGGACTCAACCGGCTCGTTATCGAGCTGCCAGTACTGAGTCATCATACGCTCCTTTTGCGGACCGCTCTCAGCGATACCCTTAAGGTATGCCTTGAAGTCAGCGAGGGAGATTTCACTCGATGGTGCAAAATCAGCGCTGTTGCAGTAATTTACAATAGTCTTGAGCATAGCGCAAGCTGCAGGGTCAAGTTTATCAACACCTGTGAAGTTAAAGCCTGTAACGAGGAGCTTGCCCTTACCTAATTTAAATGAGAATGCGTAGCTGAAGTGGCGCATTGTTCTGTCGTACATAAGCTCAGGAAGAGCGAATTTACCCGGGTCGAAGCGGTCACGACTGCTCTTATCAAGACCGGAAACGAGTGAATCAACCTCAATCGGGAAATCGTCTAAGTTAATCTTATCGCAGTCCTCAATTACCGGATAGTACTGGAAGTTAATCTGACCATCGGTAACAAATCCGTGGCGATTTAAGATATCCTTCTTATCAT
>JAZPZP010000159.1:0-6958 GCA_045544695.1 Eubacteriales bacterium
CTCTCCGATTATAGTATACCCTATAAATCCAAAAAAGTAAATGAAAATTTTGGAAAAAGTAGAATTTTTTTATTTTTCATATAAATATGTCGATAAATATCTATCGCCAAGATCAGGAAAAACAGTAACAATTTTCTTGCATTTTCCCTCTTTTGCGAGTTTTATCGCGCCAAAAAGTGCAGCTCCGCCCGAAATTCCGATAAGAATACTCTCACATTCCGCAATGAGTTTTACCATTTTCTTCGCATCCTCGGCACTTGCACAAATCACCTTGTCGATAATATCGGTATCTAAAATTTCAGGAATAAAGCCCGCACCTATTCCCTGCAATTTATGCGCCCCTGCAACATTTCCCGAAAGAACTGCCGATGTGTCCGGCTCTACCGCACAGACTAAAACATCTGCGTTTTTGCTCTTTAAATACTTTCCGCAGCCGGTCAGCGTACCACCTGTGCCGACACCTGCGACAAAAGCATCAACTTCGCCGTTTAAGTCTCTCCATATCTCAGGGCCGGTTGTTGCAATATGCGCCTCGGCATTTGCCGGGTTTACAAACTGACCTGCAATGATACTGCCCGGGATTTTCTCTTTCATCTCCTCAGCCTTGGCGATAGCTCCAGCCATACCGAGTTTTCCGTCAGTAAGAATTAGCTCTGCACCGTAAGCCGCGAGCAGCTTTCTTCTCTCAACGCTCATCGTATCGGGCATCGTGAGAATAACCTTATATCCGCGCGCACCGCCGAGGGCTGCAAGGCCTATTCCGGTGTTTCCGCTCGTAGGCTCGATTATCGTAGCGCCCGGTTTAAGTATTCCTTTTTTCTCCGCGTCGTCGATCATAAAGAGCGCCGCGCGGTCTTTTATACTGCCTGCAGGGTTAAAACCCTCAAGTTTTGCATAAATTTCAGCATTTAATCCAAGCTCTTTTGTAAGTCGCTCAAGCTTAAAAAGCGGAGTGTTTCCGACTAAATCAGCTAAATTGTTATAAAGCATAACAAATCCTCCTAACCACCCAGCGGACGGTACTGCAGCCCCGATGCCTTTGACATCTCTTCAAGTGGGAATAAATCTCCCGGGCAGTTCGTTGCGTTCCACGCACCGTGGCCGCCAATCGTAGTAATCGTTTTAACGCTAAGCTTTAGCCACTTAATAAGCTTAAGCCCCGCTTCATACTGCGCCGTCGGCATCTGTTTACCCGTGTGGTGGTATGCGCCCTGGAAGCCGATGCTTATTATGTGGCTGTTGTTATTTCCAACACCTGCACCTACATTCAAGCCGCGCCCGACATAAATTTTACCGTCAAAGCCTATCCAGAAATTATACCCGATAGCGCGCCACCCATTTCCGTCAATGTGCCAATTCTCAATATCGCGGAAAGTAGCAGTCGGGTGCTCCATATGATGCAGAGCGATTGAATCTACCTTACTTAAATTAAGTGGCGCAAGCTCCGCCGTTTTTCTGAGCTGCGGAATTTCAAATTCAAATTCATCGGATGCGTAAATAAATCCGTTTTCGCCAATTATTTTATTGTCGCCCGTGTTCCAGTATTCCGCCTCACCGAGCGGGATATACTCGTGGTTAACGGAAGCTTCAATTATTTCATAGTATGCCCAATGATCTCTTGTCACATCCGTGAAAGGATTCATATCGGCATGAGTGTCGATTGCAATTTTATGCGGGCTTCTGCCTAAAAGACGGTTTGTAATTTTGGTTGTCTCAGCTCTCGTTATCGTTTTATTAGGCATAAACGATCCGTCGGGATAGCCGGACATAAGTCCCTTTGCATACGCATTCTGAATATATTCATATGCCCAGTGGTCGTTTTTTACATCCGGAAAAGCCTTATTGCCCGTAGCTTTATCGCCAAGTCGCGAGATAATCGTTGCAAACTCAGCTCTCGTTATCGTTTTATCCGGCATAAATGATCCGTCGGGATAGCCGGAAATAAGGCCCTCCTTCTGAACATAGCCGACCGCATTCGCAAACCATTCGCTTCCCTCAACATCGGTAAAATCGGTTTTGTATTTTTTATCTTCATCAAATTTTCCAAAGCCAAGCATTGAGGTGATGCGCGCAAAAAGTGTCGCCGCCTGTGCACGGGTAAGCTCACCATTTGGCATAAACTTACCGCCACTACCCTCGAGATAAGCCTTGTGCTCAAGCCATCTTCCGCCCTCGGGCGCAGGCTCTTTTCCTGCATAAACCTCAGAATAAAGTGCGGAAAGCTCAGCGTTTTTTTCAATGCTGTTGTAGCTGAAGTGCACTTCTCCCGTAATTTGCGGAATAGTGCGATTAAGTTCAAGCTGGCGGCGCAGCTCCGCACTGCCGTACCACACACTTGAAGTATCGTCAAGTACTGAGCGATAATCCGCCATACCGATATATAATTCAACATCGGTATCTCGCACGGTATCCGCCCACCAATTTACCAGAACCTTATAATCTGCAATATCATAGCCGATATTCCAATAAATCTGAGGAACTATGTAATCAACCCACTCGCTTCTCACCCACTTGCGTGTGTCGGCAAATGATGTTGAATAGGTCTGACTTCCGGCAGTGTCCGAGCCCTGCGGCATACTTGCCTTATTCGCCCAGATGCCTGCGGGACTCACGCCGAATTTCTTGGCATTTGACATCGCAATAATGTGTAAATCCTGAATTAAAACATCAATATTATCGCGGCGCCAGTCGTCAATACTCGCAAAATTCTTGCCGTATTTCTTATATGTTTTCTCATCATCAAACTCGGCAGACGGATAGAAATAATCGTCTAAATGAACACCGTCGACATTGTACTTTTCAATAATCTCACGCACGCCGTTTTTGATAAGCTCACGCACCTCGGGAATACCCGGATTAAAGTAATACTGTCCGTTTGTGTGCTTAACAACCCAATCGGGATTGACCTTTGCAGGATGCATTGTGTCGAGCGCGTTAAAGTCGCTCTCGCTCACCGCAACGCGATACGGATTTACCCACGCGTGCAGCGCAATTCCCCTCTTATGCGCTTCTGAAACCCAGTATTCAAGCGGGTCAAAATTGTCTTCGGGCGCAATTCCCTGACTGCCCGATATGTACTTACTCCACGGGAAGTAGCTTGATTTATAGAACGCATCCGCAGACGGACGCACCTGTAAAAATATCGTGTTAAAGCCAAGGCTCTCGGCATTATCTAAAATTTCATCAGCCCAGACCTTTAATTTATCCGGCTTTGTTGAATATCCAGACGGGTAATCAATCTGATAAACGGTCGAAACCCATACACCGCGAATCGGCATATCCGTTGGCATCTCGGAAGCTTTTGCCCCGAGAACAAAAGAAAAAACAAGAACAAATGATAATATGTATTTCAATGCTTTCACAATCCCACTCCTCAGCTTCAGCAATAAAAAAATTCCTTTTAAGTATAGCATATTTCAATAACTTTGTCATTACAAATTCCGACATATTTTTATGAAATAACTGGAACAATAAAAACATTATTACAAACGAAACCTAAATTTTCCGCACAGTTGCACACTTCTGCGCGGTTTTAGATAAATTCCGCCAAAAATATGTTGACAAAACCCAACTTAAATGTTATACTTGTTACCGCAAGCGAAACAAACATATGTTTTTTGAAGGGAGGTGAGAAATATGAACAGAAGAAAGAATTCAGTTGCGGAGGATGAGGAAAAGGAGTATAATCAAAAGAAAGAGAAGAATTATGATTTTGCCGGCGTAAAAGCCGCCGCGGAAATGGGCGCTAAGGCTGCAGGCTCATCTTCCGGTAAAAGCGTGTCTGCAGGTATAAGCGCTATTGCTTCACTTGCAAAGAGCGGTGTTGAAACTGCGGCTAAGGCACTAACATCTGCAACAAAGAAAACAAACTCCACTCAGCAAAAACCAAAAGAAGTCACAAAAACCGATGCCGAAAAAATGGTAGACTTTATCTACTCCGAAGAAAATCTTCCTAAAACTGAGGATTTTTTATTTAATAACGGATTCCCCTCTCGCGAAGACCGCGAATATAACAAAGAATTTTTCGGTGAACAGGAAGAGAAGAAGCAAACCGTTGATTTGTTTAAAGCTAAAACAAACAGTATTTTAAACCCGAGCCTTCCCAATAAAGAAGATCGAATGTTTTTAAAGGGATTTATGGGAGACGAAGAGGAAGAGCGAGATTATAATAAACAGGTTGAGGATAATAAAAAAGCAAAATCTGATTATGCCTATACCTTCCGCGGAAGTCCATTTGAACACTTCTTTACAGAACAAAACCCGGCACCCGCAGGTATGCCACTCAAAAAGCAAGACCCGGTTGCCGAAATCATGGCAAAAGCCGCGCAGTATCAAAAGAATAAAACTTCCGAAGATGCACCGCTTTCAAATGTATTAGGTACAGCAAGTACTGCTTTTGGTATTCCCGGAACTGTTTTTGATGCAGCTAATAAGCAGTTAGAGAACTTCAACGTTGTCAGGTCGTCAAATGCTCCTGTTAAGTTTAACGCGGCAAAACCGGGTAGCATTGATATGAGTTTACCGATTAAGAACGATACTTTTGATATGCGCTTTACTTATAATGATGGCAAAGTAAGCGTTACAGGCAAAAATCATCTTTTGAAAAAGTATGCCGACAATGCAGAAATCACTGATTTCATCAATAAAGTTGATGGCGCAGAAGCTCCGAAATTTGTTCGCTATTTCATCAAAAACTCCGACGATGTCGCAAAGCTTAAAAATGTTGCTAAAAATGGTAAAAAAGCTTTCAGCATTATCTCTTATGCGCTTGAGGGACTAGAAGTTGTAAGTGTACTTTATGACGATTATAAAGATGACGGTAAATTAGGTAAAAAAAGCGGAAAGAAATTTGTATCTTCTTTAGCTGAAGTTGGCGGCTCTGCTTTAGGTTCTGCCATAGGTACTAAAGCAGGTGCTTTCTTCGGATCTTTGCTTTGTCCGGGTCTCGGTACAGTTATCGGTGGTTTTATAGGTAATATTGCCGGTAGTCTCATAGGTGGTGCGCTTGGCGAATACGGTGGCGAAGAGCTGGTTGAAGCGATAGTTTAGTTTCGTAAACGGAGGATATAGTTGTGAGTTTTTTTGCAAGCATTAAATATGGAATATTTCTTTTAATCTTGGCAAATGGAGTTTTTATATTTACATACTTTCAAATGCCAAGACCAAAACCATTTGGCAAGAAAAACAGATACAGAGATAATGTTTGGGAAAAATTTAATTTAATGGTTCGACGTAGACTCATTATTATGAACATTCTTCCTACTTTGCTAATTCTTTTGGGTGTCATTGTTTTTATTGTAGACTCATTAGACTTATCTATCTTGTGGACAGAGCTTTCTAAGTGGACTTTTTTATGCCATTGTCTTCCGTATGGCGGTTTTATAATGTTGCATAAAAATGGATCATCTTACTACAATTATAAAAATAACGGAGAAGTTGTTTTTTCAAAGTTAGGTTATTCTATGTTGATTTTTGGAAGTACAGTTGCTCTTTTGGCTTGGATTTTAGCTATATTATCTCCTATTAAAGAATTCATCAACAGCTTACTTTAAGTGCTAAAGCTGGAGCATCGCTTGGTTCTGCTATCGGAAGCTTAATTTGTCCGGGCGTCGGAACTGTAATCGGCGGTTTCATTGGTGGTATTGCAGGTGGCATCGCCGGTGGCTATGCTGGCGATAAGATTGGTGAAGTTGCTGGAGATTATATCGGTGAAGATGTCAGCAACGGCGTAAATAAGGTTGTAGACTTTTTAGTTGGACTTTTTGCATAAAAGTAGTATTATGGAGGAGTTTGTATGAAAGAGTTTCTTCAATTTCATTTGATTGTTTTTGGTCTATACATATTTGCAAATATTACTTTTTTGCGTTGGTGGTTTTGTATACCTGTACCTCGTACACTTAGCAAAAAGAAAGAGAAACTCGTAGACGAATTACTAAAAAAACGCTCTCAGAAAATGAAATTAAGAGCACTTCTCATGAACATTCTTCCAACTATCTTTTTTATTTGCGGAACATGTCTTTATTGTTTGAGTAAATCGAATATTCACATTCCCAAGTTTTGGACACAAACTTATTTAGAGTTGCTTGGTCTATCATATTTGCCATATTTCTTTATTTTTTTCTTTTTACGCACAGGCATATTGTCATATAGAAAAACCTATGAGTTAAAAGAGCCTTATGGTGAACCACAGATGGATAAATTTGTTGCTATCATTTTATGGGTTGCAAACATAGCAATTCTACTTTTTGCACTTTATATAATTTCTGACAATTTAGCTGAATTTCCGTTACGCTAATCTAATTACAAACCTAAAAGGAGGTGGAATATGAAATATTATCCAATTGGAACTGTTGTAACTTTAAAAGGCGGAAATCGTCCGCTTATGATATACGGCAGAGCGCAGATTCAGGCTGATTCTAATTTAGTCTGGGACTATGTCGCCTGCCTTTACCCCGAGGGAAATCTCGGTGATAAATACAACATTTTCTTCCAGCACGAGGAAGTTGAAAAAGTTATTTATCCAGGATTTGAGTCCGAAATGGATAAAAAGATGCAGGAAATTTTAAATTCTAAAAAATTCGCATCTTAAATAAAAATAGTATGTTTCGTTTGCGATTTTAACCACCCACGGTTTATTTAACCATGGGTGGTTTTTGGTTGAAACGATGATAAAAAAATAGTATAATGAATTAAACTTAAGTTTTCCCAATAAAGAAGACCGATTGTTTTTAAGCGGATTTATGGGAGACGAAGAGGAAGAGCGAGATTATCGCAGTAAATAACGCTCTTGTCAGCCTCGGGAACAGGAAAGACATAAGAGATATTGCAAAAGATTTTGAAACAAACGGTCAGACTATGTTTGGCGCATTCGGAACAAGTCCGTTTGCTGTAGGCGATTATTTCAAAAAACACGGATATAAGGTTGAAAGCTTTATAGGTGATAAAAAAATCTATAACC
>JAZPZP010000160.1:0-9358 GCA_045544695.1 Eubacteriales bacterium
ATGTAGAATTCTTTTTTATGTTAACAGGATATTTTACTTATTCACATTTCAAAAGGCACAATTATGATGATAATAGCATTTTTAAATCAGGTTTAAAATACACCTTTCATAAATTAAAAAAATTTGTTCCATTTACTACAATAGCAATATCTTTACAATATTTGATTACGGCTCCCTTTTCTTGTCTGTTAAAAGGACAATTTAAAACATTTCTCTATCATTTTTTGAACTATCCACTGGAAGTCTTGCTTTTATCGGAAGCCCAACATTCATTTAAAGGGTTTAACTTAGTTCCTATTTGGTTCTTATCTGCAATGCTTTTAGTGTTCCCGATAATAACAACCTTATGTCAGATAAGGAACAAATACTTAGTTCTTATAGTTTCGGGATTATTTAGTCTATTTTACTTTATGCATTTTCCTATTGGTGGATCAAAATGGCCGGGAGATTTAATTAGAGCTTTAGCCGGTATGTGCGCAGGGATAACTATATGCATTATTAATGACACTTTAAAAGATAAAATCTCGTGTAATACCAAATTCATTTGTATTATTTGTTCGATATCCGAGATTTCATGTATGCTGTTTTGTCTTGTTGCAACTACTCTTAATCTTTATGATACTGAAAAAATAATCATTTTAGCATTTGCAATAGGAATAAGCTCTATGTTATCGGGTTTTAGTATATCATCAAAACTGAATAGTAAGGTAGTTTCCTATTTAGGGAGAATATCAATGCCCATGTTTATATGGCATTGGGTGATCGGAACCACAATAAATAGATTACTTCATTTTGTTTTAGTTCCCGCGCCCATTCAATTGGTTATATATTTTGGCGGAACCATAATTCTGTCTATAATATCTTTATATTTAATATCTAAAGGAAAATTACTTTTTCACAAAAAATCGTAATCATAACCACCCGTAAAACGGGTGCTTTGCTCTGGGACCATATGCCCCTGTTACTGACACACGTCTCAAGGCGCGGGCTTTAACTATGTTCAAGCCTTATTATCTTTGCCTCTTTGGCTACTCCTGAAGGAGTTTATTTTCTGAATGGATCTTCGTATTCTTTTACGCTCAATTTAACCTTATCCTCTGGCGAGCGGCACTGTCTAAAGACACTAATTCAACAACAGCCCGGTCTGTACATCATACAGATCGGGCTGTTCATCATTGGATTATGTATTCTAACCGGTTCTCATTAAAGATCGGGATCGGGATCAATCTCAAGACCGAGATCGAGATAACCGGTAGGCATACCCGCGAGAGCGCGTTCGATGATAGTAACGTCAACAGAATCCGGATTACCGATATGAGTAAGATCGGCAGCGACAAGCTGTGACGAGGTCAGCGAAACGCTCCACGCAAGATAACGCTGCAGGAGAGTAGCGTCTACGATATCGACGATACCGTTTCCGTCAACATCTCCCATGACAACATCATCATAAGAAACCTTGCGTCCCTGTACCACAACATAGTTGAGCGCAAGCTCACCGACAGTCGGTACATCCAAGGCGTTGCTTCCGTCAATCGTCGTCATATCGACTGGAACAAGGCGCAAATCGACGGTTTCGTCGTCATCCCAGTGGTACGCGAAATCGGGCAGATCGCTCTTGTTAAAGTAAGCGGTGAGTTGCTTGCTACTGTCGCTCGTGATGGTGAATACCTTGCCGTCAACATCGGTGAAGCTATCACCGTTGACGCTGTACTGCAGCTTCCACGAAGCAGGCGCCTTATCGGAGCCGGCGAGATACATCGTCAGCTTAAGGTTATCGTATCCCTTGGTCGGCACACTCAGGTTGATATACGGCGCTCCCCAGGGATTCTTGGAGCCTGCCGCCATCAGCGGCACCATCAGCGAACCGGACTTGCCGTATTCCGCCTCGCTCCACTCGAGCGCACGCAGCTTTTCACCGCTGACGTTGAGCGTCATCTTACCGGTTCCGGCGGTAGCGAGATAGCCCTCGTCGGCGCCGCCGTATTCCTTGAGCTTCTTGCCGGCGCTCTTGCCGATCGCGTCAAAGCTCCATACCGCGATCGCGTCGGTCGTATCGGGTTCAATTACGTCTTCTGCAGGCAGGGTGGGCGCTTCGGTAGGCGCAGCAGTCGGCGCCTCGGTAGGCGCTTCTGTCGGAGGCTCGGTAGGTTCAACGCCGCCGTTTTTAATAACAGTGGTGAAATTCCTAGCGGTAGTTTCACCCTGTGCATCCTTGGCGATGACGGAGATCACGTTCTTCTTCGCCTTCGGTTCTGTCAGAGCATTTGCCGCAATCACAAGGTTCGCCTTGCCGTCTGTGACGGGAACAGAGCTGTATGCTAAGCCGTTCACATATACGTTACAGAGAACCGTATTCTCGTCATGGACGTCAATATTGACGTTCAGGTCGGTGCTGAAGGGGATTTCTCCATTGGCAACGGCATGTCCGGCAGGAGTAACAGAATCGTTCAACGTGTTCGGCATGCTTAACGTCAGCTTTGTATTATCCTTTAAATACGGATAGGCACTTCTTGATGATGCGGTGCTCGAAATATAGGTACTCAACAGCAGCGAATCATCGGAAACAAACTGCTTATCCAGCCATTCGATTCTGGATGTCATGAACGCCTTAAAGAAAGCGGCATCCGCCTCAAAGCCGCGGGCATTCAGATTCGTTTGAGTTGTCGGCAGGATGTACTCGTGTCTGTCCCAAATAGCATGATCCGCGATACCGGATTCTGTCAGATAAGAAATCTCGGTATCCAGAACGCCGCCATCCTCGATCAGGCTCTGTAAGAAAGGTCTGATCTCCCAATACTTCTGGGTAGCCTTTGCGATAAACAGCGGATCATCCAGCCATTCCTTATAAAAAGACTGTTTGTTGGTAGACTTAGACAGCTTCCAGTAGATCGACTGACCGCTGACCGCCGAGCTGCCGCAGCCAAAGTCGAAGTCCCATGAGGGACCGAATTTCAGCTTTTCATCATGATCCAGATAAGCATAGCGGCTCTTGGAATTACCGTCGTTGTTACCGACAATTTCCTGCACCAGCCAGAAGCCGACCATGGTATCAAGATCGGCGATCTCGGAATAATGCTTCTTCCCGTCAGCCGTCCGGATATAACCGTCCTCGGAACGATACGCGTCCTCGAAATTCTGCCAGAATTCCGTGATATAATCCATCATACCCTGATTCGTATACAGGTACTCGGGAGATTTTACCATGACCTTCAGTCCGGAGTTGGTGGTAAACTTAGAGAGCTCGTCATATTCCTGAGAAAGCTCAAAGAGATAACCGCCGCTGATATCATAATCGGGAATCTCATAATCCGTACCGTTAAAGGTATAGACGTCAGCGGTAACCCAGCTCAGATCGCTTTTCAGTTCTTCCTCCAGGGCGTCCTTGTCGATGACATTTCCCTTTTTCTTTTCTGCTTTATTGATCGTAGAAGCGAGCGTCTTTGCCTCCTCTTCCCAATCGTAGATCTCAACTCTGCCCGGATCCACTCTGACGTGCTCACAGAGCAGGTAGTTACCGACATACTCTCCGTTCAGGACGACGTCTGTCCACACATTGCTCATCGAGAGAATCCCGAGTTCATCCGACAGCTGCGCCGCCGTTGTATTTCTCAGGAAGCATTCGTCAAGGTAGTTGTTGATCAGCACCCAGTTTTTGTTGGCGCCCATTCCGAACAGATCGGTCTTTTTATCCAGCTTGATCCGATACGGCTTCTTGGGCATACCCCAGGTCGTATTGCCCCTGCCCTTGATCGTGATCGCGCCGTCATAGACGGTATTCGGCGCCGTGTCGTTATTCTGGATACTCATGGTGCCGGATTTGTATTCTTCCTTCGACACGATCGGCTCACCGTCGTCTGTATTGATATAAAGGACGGGAAGCTTGCTGAAGAATACCGTATCCGAGGCAACAACATCTTCGTCCCGATAGCCCTCAACCTTGATCCACTTTTCACAGCAGTCCGCGGTCAGCTTCAGCTCCGGGGCTTCAACCGCTTTGCCGTCTACATAAAGCTGTAAACGGAAGCCGTCGGGATTATTGACCTTCAAGGTCTGATCCAGAACTAATGAGGTTCTGTCAATACCGAATACGCCTTCTGCACCGTTTTCCGCCGCAAATACGCCGACAGCAGTCGTCGAAAACAGCATACAGAAAACAAGTACCAGCGACAGGATAGCGCTCATTGTCTTTTTCATAGCTTGCATCATTTCTCCTTCTTTTTATGTGTTTTTTCACATAAATGTTTATTTTCATCATTGGATAAACCAATTAGATAATCAGATGTTAAGTTATAAAACTTACAAAGTTGTATCAAATCTTCAATTCTCAATTCTGCTCGTCCCATTTCTATATGGTTGTAGCCCTGCTGAGATTTATTAATCACTTTTCCTACTTCACACTGAGTTAAATCTCGATCTTCTCTAACTGCTTTAAGTCTTTCTCTATAATCCATAGTCACCTCCTACAGATAATATGAGAAAATACTACCATACTCATGCTTTGAGTGTTGATTTTACTCAATTTCTGAGTATTTAATTCTTTGCTTAGGTATAAACATTGGATATATTATGTAAATTATTCCGATTATATAATGCTAAATAATCATTCAAAAAAAAGAAAAAGGGCCTTTGATTACCAGTTCAAAAAATCTGATAATCAAAAGCCCATAAAAGAATGGATTATATATTATTGCGTGACATCATAACAACCGACTCAACGGTATTCTCTTTGTACCACCATTCAGAAGTTATCTCGCCGTCAAGCATTACGGGGAAATTAAAGGTAATTCCCTTTACGTATCGCCCGTTCTTCAAGCGCTCGGGGAATAGTTCCACCTTTTCAATCATTGCATTCAATAAAAGCTTCTTGCCCGCGTCTTCCACTTCGTCCGAAAATAATAAATCGCCAGCTCCCGCAAGAATCTTTTGTGCCGTTTCTGCTGTCGCTACGGCGTCCGCTTGTTTCTGCAAATCTAATTCTTTATCGCGTATTTCTCGGTCAATATCAGCGATTTCCGCAAGCAGCTTTCTATATCGGCCTTGTAGTTCGTCATATTCTAAATCATACATTTCGGCGGGGGCGTCCAATTCGTCCATGTCTCGGGCTAGTCTGTCCTTCGCTCGTACCTTCTGCCGCCGTTTACTTTCCAATACGTCAATTTGATTCCGTATTTCGCTATTGTCTGCCTTTGCGTTCGTATATTCTGCCAATATATCCGCAAGTCTCGGGCTTGTGATTGCTTGCCGTACTATTGCGAATACTTCGTTATTTATCGGGATTTGCGGCGGCTGTCTTCTGTATGTGCATTTTTGACCGTCAATTAATTTCCGATGTTTACATACATAATAAAAGGCGTCTTTGTAATATTCGCCGCTTCCGTCCTTCTTTTTCTTCCTGTTTACTGTTCCATACATAGCCGCGCCGCATTCAGGACATTTCAGAAGACCGCTTAAAATGTGTTCGTGTTCTAATGAGTGCGTTTTTTCATGCTTTACGCTTGTTTCCTTGCGTTTTGCTTGTGCTTGCGTCCATAAATCGGCTTCTATGATCTCTTTGTGCTTTCCTTCGTATACGCCATATTCAGATTGATTTATACGGTGTAAAATAATGTCTTCGCCGTCTTCAGTTTCTTCCCGTTCGATCTTTCGCCGCCCGTATACTATTTTTCCCGTATATACTTCATTATCAAGAATTGTCTTTATGGTATGCGCCGAAAACAAAGCATATTTGCCGTTCCCTCTGACCTTCTTTCTGTATCCGTTCGCTTCAAGCCACCGCGCGACCCCGTTCACGCCTAGCCCGCCATATACATATTGTTCAAAAATTGCCTTTACTATCGGGGCTTCTTCTTCGTCAATTTGTAAAACGCCGTCTTTGCCTATGGTATAGCCGAAAGGGGCTTGCCCGCCGTTCCATAATCCTTGGCGCGCCTTTTCATACCGTCCCGCCATTGTATACGCCGAAATATTCTCGCGTTCTACTTCAGCGACTGCCGCCATAATAGAAATCATGAATTTCCCGTATGGCCCGCCGCTGTCTATGCCTTCGTCAACGGTTCGCAATTCTACGCCGTGCTTCTGCATTTGGCGTAAAGCCATTAATATTTCGCCCGCATTCCTTCCGAATCTCGAAAGTTTATATACCAAAACGAATTTTACGTTATCAGGATTTCCGCCCTTTATCCGCGCAAGCATTGTCTGAAAGCCTTTTCGCCCCGCTATGCTCTTACCGCTTTTCCCTTCGTCGCTGTATTCCTTTACTATGCTAAAGTCACGTGCGGCAGCTTCTTTTTTCAAGCGTTCCCTTTGCGAATCAAGCGAAAAGCCTTCAACTTGCATTTCCGTACTTACGCGAATATATGTATAACACCGCGTCTTCATTTCTTCTTCAGCTCCATATAATACGCAATCGCCCTTTTTATAAAATCTGCTTTGTCTTCTGCTGTATGTTTCGACCGCTCTATAATACGATCATAAAGCGGGATTTCGTCCCCTTTAAAGACTAAATCAACGCGCCGCTCATAATCGCCCGCTATATGTTCGTAATGCTCGGGAAAGGCATAATAGCACGTTCTGCAAAAAGCGGCGTCTTTCCGCGTCCAGTTTTCGCAATGTTCGCAAGCCCATGATTTATCACGATTCGCGCTCGGGCATAAAAGCATAAAATAGTCCGTGTCCATCATATCTTCAGGATCGCCGCCTATTTCATACGGAATTCTATGATCAGGCTGTAAAAGGCGCTCGGGGTATTCTTCGCCGTATAAATGGCATTTCTGCCCGTACCGCTCTATTAATGCCGCTTTCAGCTTTGCCGTGAGCTGTGTTCTGCCGCCCGTCTTGGCTAATTGATTTTGGCGCTTTGCTTCTTCCCAATTGCCGAAAGAATACGCCGCAATATTGCGCCCTTCGCTATCCTTCGTTTTTCCAGTAATAAGGGGTATTCCTAATTCCCGAACGTCTCGCGCCGCTCTCGGTGCGTGTTCGTATCCCGCGTTCTTCAAGTCCTCGGTAGTGCAAACGCCTTTTTCTAATATCGTATCAATAACAAAACGTGCCCTTTTGTTCTTTACGCTTGCCAATACGTCTAAAAAATCCTTCGGCAAATTGTTCCTTTTCATTCTGTCGCCCCCGCAATGTCAAAAATCGAAAGCTGCTTGTATTCGTCTTCCTTCCGTATCAGTCCAGGCGAAAAATAAAGGCTTTCAAAAGTCGTTTCTTTTTTTCCGTTTAATGTCGCTTGTGCGCTCGTTCCCGCATTTATCAGAATATGCGATAAATTCAAATCTTCGGGCAAATCTTTGCCAATTACCTTTTCGCCCGTTCTGCCGTCATAACTTACTATATAGCGAATGTTTCGCGCGTTTAAGGTATAAAGGGCTTCAACGAATTCTTCATACTGTACGCCCGCAATATAGCGATTGTCTCTCGGATTTATCGCATTACTCGTTCCTTGATAGGGCGGGTCCATATATACTAAATCCTTCGGTGTCGCCATTTTGAAAATTTCTTTGTAGTCCATGGAATAAAATGTCGTCTTGCCCTTCAGAAGTTCCGATATTTTCGCCGCGTTCTCTCTGATAAGGGCGGGCTTTGTTCCGTATCGTCTTTTATCGCATGATTGATTCATAGTGCCGTCGGCGTTATATCTTACCGCGCCTTTTACTACCCGCGCCAATAAGAAAAGCATTCGGGCGGGGTCTCTCTGTCCGTCATTAAACTCTTTACGGATTTTATAGAAGTATTCTATATTGTCCGTTCCTTCTTCGTATTGCCCGTTCCATATCGTCTCGTATGCTTCGGCAAGGCGTAAAGGCTCTTCAATGCATTCTTTCATCAGACCGACCAAAGGCCCGTTTATATCGTTTACGACATAATCACGGCATAAGCCATTCTGCGCGGCTAATATCGTAACGGCGCAAGTTCCACAAAAAGGCTCATAAAGTGTTTGTACGTCCTCGGGAAAGTATCTGATAATTTCAGGCGCTAAAAGGCGCTTGCTTCCTTGGTATTGTACTAAATGCGGGGTTTTCATTTCTTGCCGTTCCTCTCTTCCCGTATCTTTTCGGCGAATTCATGAATAACGCCCGCAACCGTCTTTTCGTTCTCGGCGGCGTAAATGCGCAATGTCTTTTTGTCTTCGCTCGTGATCGAAATGTTTATTGTAGTCCGCTTTTCTTGCTTTTCGTTCTGTTCTGCCATGGTATAGCCCTCTCTTTGCGTATTGTGCCGAATTGCGCAATTGCGCAAGGTCTATTATACCCCGAAAAAGTGAACATTTCAAGGCGTACCGCCAACAAATCAAGTCTACAAGCGGATTTTTTCAAGACGGGGCTTTTCTGCTGCTTCGATTCGTAGTGAGGTTTTGGCTAGGTAACGATTTTTCCGCATGTCACATTTTTGCCTGTATTGCATTTAAGACGAACAAATACACATGAAACGAAATAAAAAGCCGTAGAATTAAAAATACGCATATAAAAAGGGGTGTTCTGATTGTTGCATTATCACCGCCGCGCCATATTCGAAACGGAATCACGGGGCGGAATATCATGTACCGACTTTTTCGGACATTTTTTGATAAAAAAGACTTTTGCGGACATGCATATATAAAAAGGAATCACCCCGCAAAACGTGAATTTTCTGTGAGGTTGAAAAAACTTCACACAATGAGATTTTAACGAGGTAACGCTTTTTCTGAATACCTAAGATTTTACTAAGGTTTCAAATTTTCTCACGTATTGCATTTAGAGGGGGAATTATACACGGAAACGGAATAAAACGCCGTAGAATTAAAAATACGCATATAAAACGGCCATTCTGAAAGCGGCGGCTTGCTCGGTTTTTTATGATCATAGGGAGATTTTGGGGAGGTTGAATTTTCCCCGCCATCTGCTGGTTGAATACATGAGGAAAGCGGCGCATTAGGTAAGGTTTTGGAAAGGTTGAAAATTTTAGCAAGGTTTTAGCAAGGTTGCGAATTTCATAACAAGATTAGGGCAAGGTGGCGAATTTTTCTCTTTCCGCCATCTTTGCGGAAAATACGAATTAAACGCAATGATGCCCCCGAATGCTGATAAATGAGCATTTTTCGGCTGTGGCAATCTGTCATTTCCCTCTTTCGTCTTGCCTGTGTCACGACTTCTTATGCTCTTCCGCCGTTTTGCCCTCTTTCGCTGTATACATGGAGAAGAAGCGGCGGGCCTGGTTGAGGTAACATTTCGAAATTTTGTTACCTTAATGTTCCCCGAAATGTTCCCTATAAAAACGCTGATAAATCAACACTTTTAATTGATTTTATGTTACTAGGTAACAAGGTAACAAAATAAAAGGAAAAGTTATATATAGGATTTTCTTTGTGATTTTT
>JAZPZP010000161.1:0-4672 GCA_045544695.1 Eubacteriales bacterium
GGATAAAAGTCCTGCACCTGTTCCGGCATATGCCCGATTGAGTTTAAATATTCGGTAAGCTTTACCGCATCAGATAGCGTACAGCCCGGATGCGATGAAATTAAATACGGAACCAAATACTGCTCCTTATTAAGCTTACGA
This sequence comes from Eubacteriales bacterium, assembly GCA_045544695.1. Lineage (GTDB taxonomy): Bacteria > Bacillota > Clostridia > Oscillospirales > JAAYXM01 > RGIG7332. The sequence goes on from JAZPZP010000161.1 coordinate 142, forward strand.
TTAAGCGCAAAATACTTGTCATAAAAGCGCTTATAAGTTTCAAAATGCGGTTTTCCCATATAGTCGAGCACCGAGTCAACGCAGTGTTCCGGTGCGACTTTAAGCTGACCGCTCACGTGATGCTCAACTAACTCGCGGAAAAATTCATCATCCTTATCGTGCATCAGATAATCATATCTGATACCCGAGCGGATAAAGACCTTTTTAATCTTCGGAATCGCGCGGAGCTTACGAAGAAGCGATAAATAATCCTTATGGTCAACCTTTAAGTTTTTACACGGAGTCGGAGCGAGGCAATTGTGCTTACACATACCGTGTTCAATCTGTTTATCACACGACCTGCCTCTGAAATTCGCGGTCGGGCCGCCGACATCGTGGATATAGCCTTTAAAATCCTTACTGTTTGCGATTCGCTCGGCTTCGGAAATAACCGATTCGTGACTGCGAACGGAAATCGCTCTGCCCTGATGAAAAGCAAGCGAACAGAAATTACAACCGCCGAAGCAGCCTCGATTGTGAATAATCGAATGCTGAACTTCTTCAATCGCCTTAACTCCACCCTGTTTTTCATAGCTCGGATGATATGCGCGCATATACGGAAGCGCATAAGTCTTGTCAAATTCCTCTGTTGTAAGCGGAATAGGAGGCGGATTCTGGACTAAAAAACTTTTTCCATGGCGCTGAATTATAGCGCGACCGATTACCGCGTCCTGCTCATTCTGCTGAATTCTTGTAGCTTTAGCGTAAGATTTTTTCTGCTCCGTCACTTCTTCAAACGACGGGCAGATTGTATACGGAAAAACGCAGGTTTCGGGATTTTCCGTCACATAGCAGACACCGCGCAAGTCATAAATATCCTTACCGTCGCGCAATGCGTTTGCGAGAGAAACCATAGTGTTTTCAGCCATTCCGTAAACGAGAACATCTGCACCCGAATCAATAAGTGCCGATCTCCTTACAGAATCGTCCCAATAATCGTAATGCGCGAAACGGCGAAGAGATGCCTCCAAACCGCCTATTGATACAAACAAATCAGGATACGCGCGCTTAACACACTGACTGTAAACGATTGCAGCTCGGTCGGGGCGACGCCCCATAACTCCGCCCGGAGTATAATCGTCTCGCGTTCTTCTTTTTTTACCGACGGTATAATGAGCGACCATGGAATCGATATTTCCCGCTGTTATAAGCGCACCGAGTTTTGGTCTTCCGAGTGCGCGGAAGGCTTCGATATTATTCCAATCAGGCTGTGAGAGCACGCATACGCGATAGCCTGCGGCCTCGAGCGTTCTTGTAATAATAGCAAAGCCGAAGCTCGGGTGGTCGACATATGCATCTCCCGTAATGCAGAGAAAATCATACTCGTCCCAACCGCGCGCTTTCATATCCTCTTTTGATATCGGTAAAAAATCACTCATAATTTATCCTCTAAAGGCTTTCGCGGCGCATTTTAATCTCCTGCCACTGTTCTTTTGACACTAAAACCTGACGCGGCTTTGCCCCTTCAAACGGGCCGACAATTCCACGCTCTTCCATCTGGTCTACAATTCTTGCCGCACGCGAATAGCCAAGTTTAAGTCTTCTCTGAAGCATCGAAACGGACGCCTGACCCGATTCAACAACAACATCGATAGCTGCATCAAGCATCTCATCAGCTTCCATATCGCCGTCCTCACCCGGAGCACCGCCGCTTTCCTTCTGCTCAGACTGACGCTCAATCTGCTCAATAATTTCTTCTGAATATTCGGCAACGCCGCTCTTCTTAACGAAGTCAACAACCGCTTCAACCTCAGAGCCTGAGATAAAGCAGCCCTGAATTCTCGTCGGCTTATTTGATCCTATCGGACTAAAGAGCATATCACCGCGTCCGATAAGCTTTTCAGCACCCATACTGCCGAGAATGATATTGGACTCGACTTTTGATGCAACCGCAAACGCAATTCGTGATGGAATATTTGACTTGATTACACCTGTAATAACGTCAACTGACGGACGCTGAGTAGCGATGATAAGATGCATACCTGCCGCACGCGCCATCTGAGTGAGTCGCATAATCGAGTCCTCAACCTCTTTGCGCGCAACGACCATAAGGTCGGCAAGCTCATCGATAACGATTACAATCTGCGGTAATTTATCGCCCTCGCCCTTTTCTTCAATCATCTTGTTATATGACTGCATATCGCGGACATTGCTGTCAGCAAAGAGCTTGTATCTCTTCATCATTTCAAGCACTGCCCACTGAAGAGCGCCGGACGCCTTCTTCGGGTCGGTAACGACCGGAACCAAAAGGTGCGGAATACCGTTGTAAATGCCAAGCTCAACCATCTTCGGGTCAATCATAATAAGGCGAACTTCCTCAGGAGTTGAGCGATAAAGCAAGCTTACGATAATAGAGTTCATACAAACGGACTTACCCGAACCGGTAGTTCCTGCAATAAGAAGATGCGGTAATTTAGCAATATCGCCAATCATACAATTGCCGGAAATATCCTTACCCATCGCAAACGCAACGCGGCTTTCGTTCTGTGAGAACTCTTTGGAGGAAATTACCTCCTGAATGCAAACCGTCTGAACGGTTTTGTTCGGCACTTCGATGCCGATTGCGGATTTATTCGGAATCGGCGCGATATAAACGCTGGATGCACCGAGCGCTAAAGCAATATCGTCCGTAAGGCTTGTAAGACGCGAGAATTTAACACCTGCATCGAGCTGAATTTCATAGCGCGTGATAGACGGACCGCAAACGATATTTAAAATATGCACTTCAATTCCGAAGCTGTGGATTACCTCTGCTAAATGCTTTGCTCTTGCATTAAGCTCAGCCTGAGTTTCGCCTGCAACATTTTTAACAGGTGCCTTGAGAAGTGAAATAGGCGGATAGTGATAAATCGCTTTCTGCTCACCCTCAGTTTCCTTCTCGTCGGTATCAAAGACCTCATCGGGAATGTCAATTACTTCTTCGACTTCTTCGACAGGCTCCGGAACATCGGCAAATCCCTCTTCATTTATGTGATACGGTTCAATCGGTGTGTTAGCCATTTCCTCAGCTAAGACCTCAGCCGGAGTTTTAACTGTACTTTCAGGGAGCTCAAACGGCGTTCCGATTTCCACTTCCTTCTTCTCTTCGCCGTCGAGTGGAACATCGATTACAGGACGGCGTCGCTTCGGCATTTTAACAACCTCGTGCTCCTCTTCCTCCTCGTATGTTTCCTCTTCCTCGTATTCAACGCCACGCGGCATATTTGCAACTGCTTCGCGGATGAATTCAATAACCGTCATAATGGTAATATTAAAGCTTGCAAGGGTAATAATCACAGTTAAAATAATAAACAGAATAATCGTTGCAATCTTGCTTATTCCGACAATCGAAAGCGTTGTAAGGTATCCGGATACAAGACCGCCGCCGGTTAAATCTTTACCCGCTGCAATCATTTCACCAAAGCTTAAAAACTCACCGGCTCCGATAAAGCTATGCACAACGCAGCCGATGAGTATCGGAGAAAGCAACGCGCAAATAACGCGACCCTTAACAGGTCTTCCCTGACACACGAAAAGAGATACCGCCGCCGCAACCAAAAAGATTGGCACAGCAAAGAAGCCCGCACCGCAAATCGCCTTTGCAGTGTTTCCGAGCCAGCCGATAATTACCGCATCAACGCCAAAAATTGCGAGCAGGAACAAAAGAGCTAAGAAGCATAAACCGCAAGCCCAATATCCGTTATATCTTGCACGCTCTTTTTGCGTCATTTTACGCGGAGCTGCCTTTCTTTTAGTACTCTTTCTTTTTGTTGTTTTTCTCTTCGCCATTATTTCACCCCAAAAGTATATAAACGAATTTTAAAATCAAATATTTTACACCTCATATATTATAACATACAAAAATAAAAATGACAACTTTTCGCAAGAAAAATTGCCATTTCAATATACAACTTACGGACGAAGGCCCATTCCACCCTCAAGTGTGAGTGTTTCACCGTTCATATACTTAAAATCAGGTGATGCAAGCTGAACGCAAACCCTTCCTATCTCGAGCTCCGAATCGCCAAAATGACCTGCAGGCGGCATCTTTACATTTGCCTTAAATGCCTCAGGATAAGCCTTCTCAAAATTCTCAAGCTGACTCGTCCACGCAAGTGGGCATACAACATTTGTGTTTATGCCATCCTTTGCCCATTCTGTTGCTGCAACGCGAGAAAGACCGCGGATAGCTTCCTTTGCAGCAGCATAAGAACACTGACCGTAATTGCCGAAAAGACCCGCGCCGGAGGCGAAGTTAATAACACTTCCCTGTGTTTCCTTAAGATAAGGATAGCACGCCTTCATATAGTAGAAGGTTGCATAAAGACCCGAATACATAGCGAGATTAAACTGCTCGGTTGTATGGTCCTGAATGGTAACGCCGGAAGCAGATGCCTGCGCATTATTGATTAACACGTCAATTCTGCCAAATTCCTTTATTGTTGCATCAACAACGCCTTTTGCAATTGCTTCGTTGTCAGCACCTTCTGAAATATCAGCCTGCATTATGAGA